>LYOS01000001.1:0-300000 GCA_001766815.1 Candidatus Syntrophoarchaeum caldarius | reverse complement strand
TCCTTCATAAGCCTGATTATCTCTCTCTTAACCGTCACATCCAGCCCCTTAGTCGGCTCATCTGCGATGATAAGCTCAGGATCGGATGCAAGTGCCATCGCGATCATCACCCGTTCCTGCATCCCACCGCTTAGCTGATGAGGATATGAATCGACCGATTTTTCAGGATCTGGAATCCTCACATCACGCAGCATCTCGATGACACGCTTTCTTGCAGCTTTTTTATCCAGTCCCTGATGGAGTCTGATCGTCTCTGCGATCTGTTCACCAACCCTTATGACTGGATTCAAAGAGGTCATCGGGTTCTGGAGGACCATCGCGATCTCACCTCCCCTGATCTTTCGCATCTCATCATCGCTCAAGGAAAGAAGATCTCTGTCTTTGTAGATTATCTCACCATCTGTTAGCGTGGTGGACTGGATCAATCGCATGATCGACATGCCAAGAACCGTCTTTCCACACCCCGTCTCTCCGATAAGCCCCAGTATCTCTTCCCTTTTTATATTTAGATCAACCCCATCCACCGCTTTCACGATGCCATCATCGGTTGGGAAGTAGACCCTGAGAGCTTTGATTTTAAGGAGATTCATACTATCTCTCTCCTCAACCTTGGATTTAATATCTCTTCAAGTGCAAAACCAACAAATACAAGTGCAAGTATCACAACAACGATGCAGAGACCTGGAGGCAGCATCCACCATTTCCATACCTCTGATATGAAGATTGTCGGATACTCGAACGCGTAGTGGAGCATCATCCCCCAGCTCTTTGATGTTGGATCACCAAGGCCCAGGAAGCTCAAACCCGCCTCTGCAAGTATCACATGCCGTGCCTCCATCACAAACTGGACAACAACCAGTGGAAAGATATTTGGGAGAATGTGACGCCCCAGAATATAAAGATCTCCCGCACCCATCATCCTTTCAGAATCGATATATGGTCGGGTTCGAAGCGTTAAAACCTCTGATCGTATGATACGTGTCGTGATGGGCCATCCAAATAAGACAAATATAATAATAAGATTCCAGATGCTCGTTGGCATAAATACCGCAAGTATGATGATCAGTGGGAGCCTTGGCAGCGCAAGGAAGAGATCCACGACCCGCATCACAAAAAACCCGAAACGCTCATAGTAGCCCGAAAAAAGGCCAGATAAAGTTCCGATGAACGTTGCTATGATGGATGTCGTGAAGGCGATAAATAGTGAGATTCTGCTGGCATAGATCAGTTCGCTCCAGATATCCTGACCAATGTCATTTGTTCCAAGTACGTGCTGAGAATCAGGAGGTGCCATCGGCTCAAACATCTCACACGGATCATAGGGTGCGAGAAACGGCGCAAAGATCGCGGTCAGGATAAAAACACTCAGAATGCCGAGTCCTGTAACGCCTATTCGGTTTTTACAAAAAACATTCCCGGATTTGAGAGCTTCCCTCATCCATGTTTCACCCTTGGATCCAGATATAAATAGGTCATATCCGCAATAAAATTCGCAGCAATTATTATCAGGGTTATGATCAGGAATGCACCCTGCAGGAGCGGATAGTCAGAGAAAGAGACCGCATCATAGAGTAACTTCCCAATACCAGGATATGCAAAGACGGTCTCAACAAATATCGCCCCGGATATCATAAAACCCATCCGAATAGCGATGACCGTGGTGATCGGAAGCAGAGCATTCTTTATCGCATGATCCTTGAGTATTGCCCACTCTGTGAGCCCTTTCGCCCTTGCGGTCACGATATAATCTTCCCCAAGTACACCAAGCATCGAGTTTCGCATCAGGAGATAGGGTCCATCGATCGAGGTTAAAACAAGGGTTGATGCCGGGAGAATCAGGTGATACAGAACATCCTTGAACGCATCAAAAGTGCTTGAATACTCCATAAATGGTGTGGTTGCACCAAATATTGGAAAGATGTCAAGCTTTACCCCAAACAGAATGATAAAGAGCATCGCGAGGAAGAATGAGGGAAATGAACCGATAGATAAGACCGATACAAGAAGGCCAAGATCGCCTCTCTCACCCCTCTTCCATGCCGATACCGCTCCGAGAAAGATTCCCAGAATCATATAGATCAGTGTGGACGTTCCAACAAGAAGCAGGGTCCACTTCAATCGCTCAAAGATCACCTCAGCAACCGGGGCGTTGTAGTATATCGACCACCCGAGATCGCATTTCAGAATATCCTTCAGGTAACCTGTAAATTGTTCGGATATGGGTTTGTCAAGCCCGTAGTATGAGCGAATCTCTTCTTTTAGATCCTCATCCATGATCACAGGCATCCCTGTCGTTGGATCATCTGTCAGGGAGGTTATCGGATCGCCCGGCATCATCCTTGGAAGCGCGAAATTGATAGAGATGGCTACAAAGATGATAAGAATATACGCGGTGATCTTTGTCAGGTGGTGCATCGTTATTATCCTGAAAAAATGAAGAAAAGGGTTTTATTTACCCTCTCCTGAAGCTATACCCTTCCAAGTATGATAAGCTCTGTATAGATTATATCAAGCACATTAAGCTTATCATCACGGTTCGCATCTGCAGCGTCTGCCTCAGGATCGAGCCAGCAGATCATCCGTGCGATCTTTGTCACATCCCGCATATCGATATCACCGTCCTCGTTTGCATCGCCAAACCTTGCAAAGAATATGAGCTTGTTCATCTCAATCGGTATGCCCGTTGCGACGCCATCCAGTGTATAGAACCACCTGTCAAGCTTATCCGGATTGTAAACAGACCACATCAACGGATGGTAGAGTGTGTAGACAGGTAAATCGTTTGCGATCGTTTCCTGCAGTTGATTCACAAGATCCTTTCGCTTTGCATGGTTCATCTCAGTCTCCTGCTCCAGAAAGATCGAATCGTAACTGTCGTTATGATACGTGTCCCCTGGCCAGTTTGGTGTCTCCAGCAGGTTTGGATTTGCGACCCCTCCATGTCCTGATACCGCAATGTAGAAGTTACCCTCCTTGAGGATAGCGTCAAGCGTCTTTGTACTCATCGCCTTGACGGTCGTCTTTATCCCGATCGCTTCAAGCTGCTCCTGTATAAGTTCTGCCTCACGTGCGAACCTGTCTCCTGTCAAAAGCTCAAACTCAAGATCTTCACCAGATGGATACTCTCTTATACCATCACCATCTGTATCTATGAAGCCAAGATCATCGAGGAGTTGATTTGCCACTGCATCATTCTTCGCATAATCCGGAAGGCCTGGCATATACCAGCTTGAGTCCGGATGAAGAATACCTGTGTTTGCGACTATCGCACCACCGTGCACCACCTGATCGATGATTTCACCCCTGTCTATCCCGTATGCTATTGCTCTTCTGAAATCCGGTATATTTGTCGGGTACTTCTCGCAGTTGAAGATCGTCTTCAGCACCCAGAAACTTGGACCAGATATCACCTCAAAGTTCGGATCCGCTTCAAACGTCTCAACCGCATCAATCTCACTACCCCAGAAGCTCGCCTCATCGATCTCCCCGGCGCTTAGTGCAAGTGCGGGATCACCCACCTCAAGGAGGATTAGCTCATCAACGAGGGGCACTCCCTTGAAGTAGTCCTCATTTGCCTCATAGAGGTAGTAACCTTCAGCCTTGTTGTACTCAGCAAGCTTGAAAGGTCCACTTCCGATAACCGCTTCCGGATCTGTGAATCTGGTTGGATCTGAAACATCCTTCCAGATGTGCTCCGGAATTATCGGGATGCAGCCAGCAAAGTCGGTCAAGAAGGATGGCAACGGATCTGTTAAGGTTACAACAACCGTTCGATCATTGGGAGCCTCCACATGATCCATATAGTTCAGGACACTGAACCATTTGAAGAGAGGGGTTCCACTATGATCCTTGATATACTCGTATGTGAACTTCACATCATCTGCCGTTAGCGGCTCGCCATCATGCCACCTCACATCATCCTCGAGATACAGCGTCCATTTCATACCGCCATTCTCAGACTTCCAGCTCTTTGCAAGCCACGGTATTATCTCCTCATCATCCTTCCATGTCAAGGTATCGAAGATGAGGCTCATCCTGATGTACCCCGGACCTCTTGAATAGAATGTGAAGGGGGATGGGTAACCGTAATCTCCTCCTTCGATCTTCAAGACCTTCTTATCTTCTGCTGCTGCCGGCATCCCTGCAAACCCACTTGCAAGAAGTGCTGCCAGCATCAGAAAGACCAGCAATTTTCTCATTCTTTACAGCCTCCTTACTTTATAGACATCTCGGCATAACGCCGCTCCTCTCCGATTGGCCTGGGATATGTGTACTGCATTCCATCCTTCCCAGGCATCATTGAGAGCGGCCTCGCCTTCTCAAGGTCGATAGCACCATCTACTGTGAGGTACTGATCATCCACCTCGAGATACACCACCTTTCCGATGATGATCGCATATTTCCCCTCTTCAACCACTTCCTTTTCCAGAACACACTCCATCCATCCGATGCATTCTGCGATAGATGGAGCTTTAACCTTCTCTGATTCTCTGACCGTAAGTTTAGCCTCCTCAAACTCATCCACATCTTTTGGATAATTCTTTGAGCAGATCATAACCGCATCCACAAGATCGATGGATGGGATATTGATAACAATCATGTTTCCATACTTAGCTTATCCACGAGCGATTCAATCTCATCCAGTCGCATATCAAGCTCTCTTCCCTCAAGGGAGGCTTTGAAGATCTCGCGGTTTGATGGAATCTCTCCTGCAACTCTCTCTTGATTCAATGATTCGAGCATTATGCCCCTGCTCTCATCGTCAATTTTGTTGAGAATGAAATAGACAGGTCTTTTGATACTGACCGCTAACTCCTCTATCTTTAGAGAGAGCTTGAGCGATTCATAGGATGGATCCACAACAACGATGATCAGGTCACACCCATCCTCCACACCCCTCCCAAAATGCTCGATCCCGGCATCGGTGTCAACGATCACAACCTCATCGTCTTTAAGTTCAAGATTTTTGAGAAACTCACGCGAAAGTGCACCCATCGGGCAGGCACATCCCTCACCAAAGTCATGGATCTTACCGATCGCCAGCAACTTTACCCCGTCCTTTGTATGGATGTAATCATCAGGTATGGAATCAACTTCCCACTTCTGATCAAAGACGTTGACCGCTTCACCCCTACGAAACGCTTCTCTCAGCCTCTCGGTCATCGCCTGCTTTCCACCAAAGCGGTTCATGAAGTCAGGGGGGAGTTCCATCCCAAGCTGTCTATGCAGTCCGAAGTTTGACTCATCCGTATCGATCACAAGAACCTTTCTCCCCCTTCCTGCCATCGATCTTGCAAGAAGCGCTGATACGGTGCTCTTTCCACTGCCGCCCTTACCGCATATCAGGATCTTCATGATTATACCTCTGTTCCTCTTAAGGTCATGGTAGAATCAAGCTATTAATTAATAAACTTTTTGTTTTAGTATTACCAAATGCTACTATTCAATCTATTCTATCACTTCCTGCTTCAACCTTGGATCCATCACATCCCTCAGCCCGTCTCCAAGGAAGTTGAAAGCAAGAACCGTTATCATTATTGCAAGCCCTGGAAAGATCATGATATGCGGTGCACTTCGCATGAAGAGGCGCCCGTCATTCAACATCGCCCCCCATTCTGGCGTTGGTGGCTGTACACCCAATCCTAAGAAGCTCAAGCCCGCTGCTGTGAGTATGATGTAGCCAACCCCGAGCGTTGCCATCACGATAAGTGGTGAGAGAATGTTTGGAAGGACGTGACGGGTAAGAAGATAAATATCCCCTGCACCAAGTCCTCTTGCAGCCTCTACAAACATCTGATCTTTTATAGAAAGTATAGAACCCCTCACAACCCTCGCATAGCTTGTCCACTCCACAACGATGAGTGCGATCATTAAATTGGTCAGACTGGGCCCAAGAGCGCCGGCTATAGCCAGTGCAAGAAACATACTCGGGAACGCCAGAAATCCATCGACGATGCGCATGATCAGATCATCGATTATCCCACCATAGTAGCCTGCAATCGTACCAAGAAGAAGCCCGAGAAGAAGCGATGCACCTATCACAAGAACACCAACAGAAAGCGAGATCCTTGTGCCATAGATGATTCTGCTTAAGATACACCTGCCAAGATGATCAGTCCCAAGCGGATATTTTGATGATGGTGAACTCAACCTATCTTTCAGATGTGTCTCTGTTGGATCGTGGGGTGCGATAAAACCTGCAAATACGGCTACAAAGATTAGAAAGACGATTACAGCAGTTCCAAAGAGGATGCCTGGATTCCTAATCACCTGCCTCATATCTTATCCTCGGATTTATGTATGTGTATAATATATCGACAATAAAATTTACAGTAAGAAATATGATCGCAACAAAGAGAATCGAGCCCTGTATCATCGGATAATCTCGCTGGTATATTGAGGATACAACAAGTCTTCCGATTCCAGGCCAGGCGAATATCACCTCAATGATCGGAGATCCATTCAGGAGAAATCCAGCGTTCAAACCTATCATCGTTACAACCGGAATTAACGCATTTTTTAACGCATGTTTTCCAATAACAACCCTCTCATGTAACCCTTTTGCCCTGGCAGTTATTATGTAATCCTGTTCCAGTGCCTCAAACATGCTTGATCGCATCAATCTCATCGTAACCGCGGCAGAGCTTGTTCCAAGTGTAACTGCAGGCAGGATTATATGTTTAAGATCTCCTCCATCGCCGTATCCTGCAACCGGAAACCAGCCAAGATATATGGAGAATATCAGAATAAGGAGAAAGCCCTGCCAGAAATTCGGGATAGAGACACCAATAAGTGCTGTCAACCTGCTAAGATCGTCTATTATCGTGTTGTGCTTCATCGCGGCGAGGATACCGAATGGAATTGCGATAAGAAGTGCTATCACCATACTCACCGCTGCAAGCTTCAGGGTGGAGAGAAAACTATCAAAAACCGTATCGGCTACAGGCTGATCTGTCATATAGGAATATCCAAAGTCTCCATGCAGAACGTCATTTAGCCATCTCAGGTATTGGATATAGAAAGGTTGATCAAGCCCCATCCTGACCCTGAACTCCTCGACAGCTTTCGGATCTGCTCCCCCTCCCGGACCTGTTAGAAGTATCTCTGCAGGATCCCCAGGAGTTATGTATATCAGAGAGAAGCTGATGATAGATACTAAAAACAGGGTAGGAAGAAGGAGCAGGACTCTTCTAAGTATATACCACAGCATCTAACACCTTATTTTTTCACCTGTTAAAATAAAGTTTGGTTCTTTATGTATTATCTTTCGAGACAGCGATCCACAGTTCATATAAAATTCCTGCACCTCGCTCAGGGGTTTGAGTGATACATTTGTAAGCCCAGCCTCATTGAAGAGGGTGTAAAGTTCGTGAGGTTTCACACCGCTGTAAAACGGCAGTCTATCTTTTATCGGGTTATAGTACCGTTTAAATCTCCATGGATTTCTCCGTTCAGTAACGATTGCAAGAAGGGTTGAGAGGTTGCGGCGAAGCCACCTATTTATGGCGGGATCAAACCAGACCCCATCGATTAAAACAACCTTACCACCCGGTTTTAATACACGGTTCCATTCGTCCACCGCTCTTTCCGGATGCGGTAACGTCCAGAGGAGGTATTTACTCACAACAAGGTCAAAGTCTTCATCCTGAAACGGAAGGTTCTCTGCATCAGCCAGGCAGAAATCTATCATTAAATTTCTTGCTCTGGCATTGTATCTCGCTTTCTCAAGCATGCCTTCCGAGATATCAAGACCTGTCACCTCATGTCCTATCTCTGCAAGGATCAGTGCCAGAAAACCAGGACCTGTTCCGAGATCGAGTATCTTCAGATGCTCACCACCATTCAAGACATCTTTAAGTGCACCCACCCAGATCGAATGCTCATCTGCCCGAAGCTTATTTAAATCGTTGTGGTATGTATGGCTTCTTTTATCCCAGTAGTCTGCAATAACACCTTTTACGTCCATAAGAACACCAGATTGAAGATTAAATAAAAATGGTAAAGCAAAACAGCTCTGCATAAAGCCATTTTGCTCTGATCAAACCATTTCTTCTATTTTCCAATGTACACATCCTTTGTCAGGAAAGATATCTCGTTCGGGAATATCTCATAGCCGATTACCCGTGTATTCTCTCCTACAAGTTCGTTCTGATAGAATACAAAGATCTCTGGCGAGTCCTCGAGTATCTGCTCCTGTACATTGGCATAGTACTCATATCGATCGTCCTCGTTCATCGTTCTCCGTCCAAGCTCTATCCAGTTATCCACATCAGGGTTTGAATAACCTGTCCATCCCGCATACTTTCCTGTTGACTCAAAGTGGTACGAGAGGAAGTAGTCCGGATCTCCTGTCGGGGCGGTACCCCATGCATAGAGCGCAAGATCGAAGTTACCGTCATTCATATCAGCCTTCAGAGCACCTGTTTCAAGGATAATCACACTTGCCTTGATCCCGATATCCTCAAGCTGGCTCACCATCACTTCAGCAGTTGGCTGGAGCTCAGGTCGCTTGGTGTAGGTCTTTATCGTAAGCTCAAAGGTCTCACCATTATAATCAAGCCAGCCATCGCCATCGGTGTCTGTAATACCAGCCGCTTCAAGTAGCGATAGTGCTTCTGCCTGATTGAACGTGTATCCCTCCAGCTCGTCATTTGCAGACCATGGTAAAATCGATGGGAAGACACTCTTTGTAGGCGTGCCACCGACACCTTCAAGTGCTGTATCAACGATCTCTTCACGATCGATGCAATAGTTTATAGCCTGTCTAACCCTCACATCATCAAGCGGTGCTTTCCTCGTATTCACATACATGAAGTAGGTCCGAAGCGTCTCTTTGGTCAGAACCTCGAGATCGGGATCATCCTCGATCTCATTGTACTCACTCTGTGGTATACCCCGTGCGATATCGACATCATCACCCTCGAGCATGAGTGACCTTGTCAATGGATCGCTCACATAGTAGAAGATCGCACCCTCGAGCTTGACAGCCCCACCCCAGTAGTCATCGTTTCTTGTAACAGTTAAACTCACACCCTGTTCATGGTCGACAAACTTGAACGGACCTGTACCTACAGGGTTATGAGCGAGATCGTTTGCCGCGGGACTCACGATCGAGACCACAGGATCTGTCAAACTTGCGATCGTTGGGGCATAAGGTTCTTTTGTTATGATTGTCACCGTGTGTTCATCAAACTTTGATACAGACTCAATAAAGTCGTACTGTGTGTGCCTGCTGTTTGAAGGATCCATCACCCGCTCAAGGGAGTAGATCACGGCATCAGCGTTTAGTGGTGTGCCGTCATGGAACCTGACACCGTCTCGCAGGTATATCCTCCACTCGGTATCGCTGATCTGGCTGTAACCTGTTGCAAGCTCATCTTGAAGTCTCATATTCTCGTCATAGCTGAAGAGTGTCTCGTAAATCCCGGCTTTTCTCACATACCATCCTGTCCACGAGTAAGCTGGATCGAGTGAATCACTTTTGGGCCCAAATATCATCGCTGCCCTGAGTTCACCACCTGGAAACGGCACTCGTTCAAGGATGATAAGCTCTGTATAAATTATATCAAGCACATTCACAGATCCATCGTTATTTGCATCTGCAGCGTCTGTCTCTGGATCGAGCCAGCAGATCATCCGTGCGATCTTTGTCACATCCCGCATATCGATCGTTGTATCAGTGTTCGCATCACCGAAGAGTGTTGCAGACGCGGGCATAACTGTAAATGGCAGTAGAATCGATAGCACCATCAAAGTTACCATCGCCAAACCACCAATCTTATTCAGATTCATTCAATAATTCCTCCTTACCTCATTCAAATTAATCGCATCTTTCAGATATCAGGGTACACAAACACGCCCCATTCGTCAAGATCGTACTCTATTTGCATAAACTCCGTGAGAAACTCCTCGTGAATCTCATCCGGATCAAGATCCTCGAATTTATCTGGATAGAACCATTTTGCAACCGTTACAATCCCGATGGGCAGCTGTGCTCCGATTGAGAAGTCACCCGAGATTATATGAACTCGATCATCTTTAACCGCGGTGACGTTCTCAAAGCCTGGCAGACCAATTATCTCCTCGTAATACTCCCTCATCGCTGTATCATCATCCACCTCATACCCACCTTTGTAGGATAATCCGATGATAACATCTGGATTCTGGTCAACCACCCATTCCGTCTCGACATCGCCGTGATAGTCGATATAATCCTCCGCGATGTTTATACCACCTGCCACAGCACATAGGTCAGTGTATCCCGTCCCTGATGCATAGGCCCATCGAACAAGTGGGTCTTTCCCTGTCTTCTTTTCCCTTTCCATAAAGACGTTGACCCGTTCCTCTGCTGGAATTGCTGAGACCCTTTCCTTCACCGCATCTACATACCCGTCATACCAGGCAATATAATCATCTGCCACAGAGACTCTGCCGAGTATGTAGCCAAGCATCTTCATCTCCCTTGGTATATCATCTGCCCTTGAGAGGTCCATACGGATAACAGATACCGTGTCAGGTAGCTTATCCTCAAGAGAGGCGGGGTCAGGGAAGTTTGTGAACGTAATGATCAGATCCGGGTTAAGCATCAATATCTGCTCCAGGTCAGGTACCCGTACTGTCCCAATGGAAGGCAGCGTGCTGAGTTCCGGAAAAAGCCTTCCGCGTGAGATCACCGTACTATCTACGCCAACCACTTTATCATCCGCACCCAGCACGCAGACTGTTCCTGCATGGCGCATGTGAAGGGGAACCACCCTCTCAACTGGCTCCTTAACCGTCACCGTCCTGTCAGCAGAATCAAGAACCGTTAACTCCTTCTCTCTTCCAAGTATAACAAGCTCAGTCTGGATTATATCAAGCACATTTATATTCCCATCGTACTTCGCATCTGCTAACTCCACCTCATCCTCGAGCCAGCAGATCATCCGTGCGATCTTTGTGACATCCCGCATATCGATCGTATCATCCTGGTTTGCATTGCCATAGATGCCCAATGTGAAGTCACCTGATGCCGATACTGGCACAATGCTCAGAAGCGTAACAGACGCAAGGACTATCAAAGTTGCCATCGCTAAACTACCAATCTTATTCAGATTCATTCAATAAAGCCTCCATTCCTCTTAAGATTGTGATTGAATTGGATTCTTAATTAATAAAGTTTTTGGTTTTGGTGTTATTTAATAGTATCAAAACTTGTTAAGTGAAACCATTTGAACTCTCTCAGAGCAATCCAGCAAGCGAAAAGATGACGAGTGCGGTGCCAAGCTCCAGCATCGAATAAGTTATCAGCGTAGCTTTTAACCCCAGTGACCTGCCAAAGAGTGAGATGTTCATCGGAAGCCCCAGTCTGATACATCCTATACCCATGTGGAGGAAGTGTGCCATAAATAATAAGATCAAACAGTGTAGAGGGGAGATCAACCCACTCCCGAGAAGTGTACCGACCGCTCCTATGGCAGCCATCTGGCTCATAAGGCTTGCAGCGATGACTATCATGCTTGAAGAAGGAAGGCCCACTGAATCTAAGAGTGGGCCACAGGCTTCGGTGATCGGGTCAAGCAGCCCAAGATCAAGAAGTAACAGGACCACTATCACAGTAGGGATCAAGACCACAACTATCTTTTTGAACTGAGTCACGCTCTCCGTAAGGCTTATCTTCAATCTCTCCGGCCATGCGGTCGCCTCGCGATTCCCATCCTCAAACTCTCCAGGCATCTGTGGATAGAGCCATAGCCTCCCCAGTCCTATTCCAACCGCGGTGATTCCGAGATAGATTAAAAGTTCCATCAATATGTATACCCCTCCAACTGAAAGACCGAGTACCGGGATTGCAATGGGTGCCATGAAAAATAGGGTAACATGCACCCCTTTTGGAAGAAAGCCAACGAGCATCGTTATAATTACCTCTTTTTCACTTACCAGCTTTTTTCGATAGAAATCAGAGAGCATTGCAAGCGTGGCCCAGTTGTTAACAAAGAACATTGTGAGCACTGTTGAACACTCCGCAGAGAGATTTGAGGTTGATGCAAGACGTGACATAGGCAATCCAATATGCTTAAAATAAGGCGAGAGGCGGATGAGACTGGCTAAAAACAGTCCAAAAAACATGAAAGGTAGAACCAGCTTGAAGATCTCAAGCGCCTCAAAGATGATATTGCCTGGGTTCACCTTATCACTTCACCTCTTTCTGCATTCCCTTGAACCTTTGTTTTTCAGTTTTTCAAGCCAGATCTCATGCCCCCTATCCTCAGTTCAGTTTTTGTCGTTTCCATATTTATTATTTCCTTCTATTCACAAGCCTTACATCCATCACGAAGGAAATTCCATCTCAGAGGATCCAAATTGTAATATGATCTATCTTTTACCTTTACGCCTGTGAAAGTTCATCTCCATTCGGTTTAAGAGCGGTATAACAGTACTGAACGTGTTTGCTGGTTGCTATTTTATGATACAGAGGTATACCCTCTCTTTTTAACCTGCCTATCTCTACCATCGGCTCAGCAGAGACCTGCCTGAATCCAGTCTCTTCTAAAAGCTCAATTATCACAGACGGCTCCACACCACCCCCGAACGGAAGCTCTATCCCCAATTTCCCGCTGTCATAGAGTGAGTTCCATGGATTTCTTCTCTCAAAAATGAGGATGAACAGGTTTCCAATCTGTTTTCGAACTCGATGGCTCATTCCATCTGGATGCGGTTCATGAAGGAAGAAGCAGAGTTTTCCGCCGGGTTTCAGGACACGTCTCCACTCAGTAAGTGCATTCTTCGGATCTGGAAGCGTCCATAGAACCGCTCTATTCACGATCGCATCGAATGATCCGGTTTCAAAGGGAAGATTCTCAGCATCGCCCAGTTTGAACTCAAGTTCAACACCCCGATCCATTGCCTTCTTATTTGCTCTTTTTAGCATCTCCTCTGATATATCAAGCCCAACAACCTCATATCCCATCTCAGCAAGCATAATCGAGAGAAAACCTGTACCAGTGCCTATGTCAAGGACTCTCTTAGCGGTTTCACCGATTTTTTCTTGAAGAAGAGACTTCCATGCTGTTTCTTCTCGTCTATTGGCAATGACGTGCCCTGGAGAGTTGTCAAAGGTCGATGATCTACCATTCCAGTAGTCCTTTATCATATTCTTCGTATTGTTCATATCATCACCTGCTCGGGTTTACAGCCCCTGATGTAGTACCATGCATGATTGCCAATGTCACCCCGTGCAAGTTTATATCCCAGTGAAACGTCCTCCCGATTCTTCCGGGATATCTCGCTCACCTCTTCCATCGCAAAGACCGAGACATCCTCAAATCCACCCTTCCTGAAAAGTTCCACCTTATTGATGATAGTTGAAGAAGGTTTCTCGAAGCCAAGCGGCAGTTTTTCGTTCACTTCTTTGCTGTAATTTGACCTCTTCCATGCATTCTTTCGCTCAGATAAGGTAATCAAGAAAAGTCCCAGATTTCTCTTAATCCACCCGGGCCTCCTTCTGCCGGATGAATCGATCTCAAACGTGTACACCATCCCATCGGGCTTAAGCACCCGCTTCCACTCAGCTATAGCCCTCTCAGGATGTGGGAGTGTCCAGAGGACGATCCGGCTAACGACTGCATCGAAGCTTTCGTCCTCGAATTCCAGTGATTCAGCATCACCAATCCTTAGATCTGGATTAACTCCTCTCTCCTCTGCCTTCGTTCTCGCTACGGATAACATTCCATCTGATATGTCAATTCCCACAACATCATGCCCTATCTCGGAAAGAAGAAGTGCCAGAGAGCCGTTACCAGTGCCAACATCCAGTATTTTTAGTTTTTCTACACCAAACTCTTCATAGAGAAAGTTTCTCCATGCCTTTTCTTCCTCATCATCCTTGAAGAAAGCATGCTCCTTTGTAAGATCCCAGTATTCTTTTATCTTCTCCTTTACCCAATCAGATTCGATTTCTCCTTTTTCTTTTTCCATGATTCACTTCCCCCAGATATTCTCTCAGACCCATTTCTATGTTACAGACCTCACAGGCACGATATGTGGCTTTCCACTGCTACTGTTGACCACCTCAACCTCGACGCCATAGACCGATCTGATATTCTCAGGCGTGAGGACATCCAGGGGACTGCCTGCGTCAAATATTCTGCCGTTTTTCATGATGATCACACGATCCGTGTATCTTGATGCAAGGTTCAGGTCATGGACTGCCATTATCGCTGAGATCCCCTTTTTCTCCACGAGATCCTTCAGGATTTCCATCACCTCGATCTGGTGTCTTATGTCAAGGTTTGAAGTGGGCTCATCGAGTAAGAGCGTGCCCGCCTCCTGGGCAAGCGCTCTTGCAATCAACACCTTCTGCTGTTGACCACCGCTGAGCTCGCTCCAGTCCCGCATGGCGAGATCCTCGATTCCCATCATCTTCAGTATCGCCCATACCTTATCTTCGTCTGATTCACTGCTCCGCCATCCGATGTGAGGGCGCCTGCCCACAAGAACCGTATCAAAGACCGTTGCTGGAAACACACCAGAATAACTCTGCGGCACATATCCGATGTGCCTTGCGATCTCCATCATGCCCATCTCCTCTATTTCCTGCCCGTCAAGATGAATGCTCCCCTGTGTTGGCTTTAAGATCCTATCTATACACCGGATCAGCGTGGATTTGCCAGCACCATTCGGACCAACGATCCCGAGCATCTCTGATCGATCCAGTTCCATAGATACATCTTCAAGAACTGGCGTGCTATTATAGCTGAATTCAACATTGTTTACTTTAAGTTTCAAAAGTACTCCCTCCTCATTCTCATTATAAGATACAAAAACAGGGGACCCCCCATAAAGGCTGTAATCGCGCCCACAGGGATAATAACCGGTGCAATAATTCTTCTTGCTACGATATCCGCTCCAACAAGTAACACTGCACCCGCCAGACCTGATGCCGGAAGTAAAAATCTATTATCCCCCCCAATGGCAATGCGCGTTATATGCGGTGCAACAAGCCCTATGAAACCGATCGTACCTGTGAAGCAGACGATGCTGGCAACGAGAAGGCTTACAAGCAGCATGGTAAATACTCTGACACGCTTAACATTTACACCCATACTCTGTGCTGCCTCATCACCAGCAGTCAGCGCATTGAGATCCCATGATTTTATCATAAGTAAAGGGACACAGGCTGCAACCACGATACCAGCCATCGTTACATTGCCCCACGATGCCCTGTCAAGATCACCAACCATCCAGAATACCGATTGTGCCACAGCCTCCTCCTCGCCAAAGTACTGGAGTAGTGTTGTGGATGCAGAGAATATATAGAGAATTGCGATACCTGCAAGGATCATCGTCTCAGGTGTCGCCCCTCTTCTGCTTGCAAAACCGATGATGATGAATGAACATAAGATTGCAAAGACAAAAGCATTTCCTATTATGAGATACTCCCCTCCAACAAAACCTGCGCCTGCGATTATAGCAAGAGATGCGCCAAAACCGGCACCTGCTGAAATCCCAAGCGTATAGGGACTTGCAAGAGGATTCTTGAGTACCCCCTGCATCACAGATCCTGCTATCGCAAGACCGGTACCGGCGATGATGCCAAGCATGATGCGAGGAAGCCTCAGATTCCAGACGCATGTATCTGCAAGCCAGCTTGTATGGAAGTGATCCGGGAAAAATCTATGAAGAAATGCAGCATACGCATCCCATATCGTTATATCTGCCGATCCAAGTGATGCGGATATGCCAAAGATGAGAATTAAAAGAAGGAAGGAGGAAAGGATAAATGTAATCTTCCTCCCGATGTACTTTTTATATTCCTCCTGGGCACCGCTATCCGTCACGGTTATCTCTGCTGCACTCATAGCTTCAGGCCGGTGGTGGATATACACAGTAGCAGTTCTCTACATTCAGATCCAGATGCTGAAAGTCTGTCACGAACTCCTGCTGCATCTCCTGTGCATCCATATCTGCGAAAAGCTCAGGATACATCCATTTTGCGTAGTATACCGTGCCTATGAGACCGCTTGCACCCCCACAAAGGATAAACGAATGACTTACCAGATACACCCTGTTGTTCTTTACCGCATTGACCTCAGCAAGCTCAGGTTGGCTTGTGAAGTCATTTATCAGTGCGATTGCATCTGATGGATCCTCGATATCATATCCGACATACTGGTTTGCCCCTGAAAATATGATGACATCTGGATTTCGGTCTATCACCCATTCGGCATCTACCTTAACGTAGCCCGTACCATCAAATTCATCTCCCACGCATTTCCCTCCTGCTGCATGAACCATCACGCTTCTGTAATGGTCCCTGACAGGTATCGAGAATGACGTTGTACCTGGCTTGTAGTAACAGATGAGTACCAGCGGCTTCTCATCATCTGAAATCGTTTCGACTTTCTCATTGACCGTTTCTTCCCAACCGTCATACCAGTTGATGTACTCCTCTGCCTTCTCCACGCTATCGAAGATGTACCCGAATTTCATCGTTGCCTCTCTGAAGTTTGAAAGTCTCACATCTAGGGCTATAACAGGAATGTCTGGCGTCTTTGTACGGTCGTAGTACTCCTCTGCATCGCTAATCACGAGATCCGGTCTCAGCGTGTTTACCACTTCGTAGTCAGGTGATTTAAGTATGCCAACATTCGTAAAACCACAGAGCTCGGGGTAATAAGCCTCGCTATATCTGCACTTGCCTGGTGTGACGAATCGATCGCTGGTACCAACGATCTTGTCTGCTACACCGATTGCACGCAGTGTTTCATAGACGTATGAGTTATGTCCATGATACACAAAGCTCTCTACCGGCTTGGATAGTGTTACTGCCTCTCCGGTATCATCGATTACCGTCAGAGTTTTATCTCTCCGCAGAATGGTCAGCTCGGTCTGGATTATATCAAGCACATTTATATTCCCATCGTACTTTGCATCTGCTAAATCCACCTCATCCTCGAGCCAGCAGATCATCCGTGCGATCTTTGTGACATCCCGCATATCGATTGTATCATCCTGGTTTGCATTGCCATAGATGCCCAATGTGAAATCATCTGATGCCGATACTGGCACAATGCTCAGAAGCGTAACAGACGCAAGGACTATCAAAGTTGCCATCGCTAAACTACCAATCTTATTCAGATTCATTCGCCATACCTCCTTACTTCATTCAAATTAAATAAAAACCGGGATTCCGCCCGGATCGTTTTATCTCCTCCTTCTTGAGATCGCAAGGAATATCGCTCCACATACAAGTATCGTTCCGATTACAGCAAGGAGCACATAGCTCCAGCTCAAAGATGCTGGCTGTGCAGGAGTTGCCCCCGCCTCGCCTGTCATCGGTGTTGGCCTGGAAGTTACTGTATTGCTTCTGTCAATCTCAGTTGATGATTCAACCTGTCCAGTTGATTCCATCCTCTCACCTGTTATCACAAAGTAGGAGAACTCACTCGTCTCTGATTTGAATGTAATAAACTCATCATCGTCATCGATCCTGACAGTTGGAAGCGAGATCCATCCGCCATTGTATTGGTTCAACGTGATCGTTTGCGCATCGATTTTGTTCTCATAGATCCATGACTGTGGAACCCTGAAACTGATCCCTGCCTTTACGTCTGCTGTGTTCAAGCCATCCGCTTCTATCTCAAAGTAGGCATAGGGAATAGCATCAGGAGTAGATGTAACAGGTGGCTTTCCATCAAACTCCTGAAGAGATAGTGCAATATCCCTCAGATCCTCTTCTGTCAGGATCGTTATCATCGAGATTACCATATCCCTGAAGATCACAGAAGCTTCCCTGCCAGCCTCGATCAGGGGAATCCGTCTTGTAACCTCTGTCGTATTGATGCTGTGGGTTGAGATGGGAAGATCTCCGTACCCTCTGCTTCCGATGTAGTCGGATCCTCCTGTGAATAGTCTCCCGTTCTCGATCGTATAGGGGATCGGATTGCAGGCAGGTGTTGCATCCTTCAGGGTTTTAACCTGAATGTTGATTGGAGTTGAGTCTCCCCCCACACGCTCGAAGACGATCGTCGCAACGAGAACTTCTCCATCAAGTCCATCGCTTGTGGTCTGGAATCCACCGATTCTCACCTGACCTGAGTTTGCAGTCTCAAGGTTCCAGATGGTCGTATCAAAATCCCCTGCTGTGATATCTGTTACAATGAAGGAGGATGGGTTGAAGGTGAGAATCAGGTCACATGAACCGATCTTCTCTGCGTCCATAATCCTCACAGGAATATTAACAGTCTCTGATGTCACTCTGAGATCTTCCACCACAACCCTGCACTCACCTGCTGATGCCACCGTGCCTATAGATAACCCCAGCAGGCAGATAGCAAACAGGAAAGCTACTATCTTCATAACCACCTCACTTAAGCTCCTCAAACCCAGCAATATCGAGGATGTGTTTTGCGAGATACATGCAATCTGCCATATCGATCTCACCGTCACCGTTGACATCCACAGCCGCCTCAACGATTTGCTCAAAACCGCTGATACCCAGGATATTCTTCGCAAGATACATACAATCTGCCATATCTATCCTGCCATCACCGTTTGCATCACCCTTCAAAAGCACGGTGAAGCTTCCATCCTCGACAAGGCATGGAATTGGGTTGCATTCGGGCGTTGCGTCTTTCAGGGTTGTAACCTCAAGATCAAGCGTGGTGGATGACTCTATATCACCCATTGTCATGAGGGTAACCTCTGCAAGTACGACGTCGCCATTGAGGCCCGGGCTTGATGTCTGGTATGTACCGATTCGGATGATACCATCAGATGCATCCTCAAGGTTTGCCTGAAGGCTATCGAACTCACCTCCCCCAACATCTGATACGATAACGATCGTAGGATCATAACTCAAAGTCAGATCGCATGAGCCGACATTCGTGGCGTTCTCGATTGTAATCGGTACTGTGATCGTCCCTATGGCTGCAATATCACTGATTGATATGACCGTTCCACCGGGTCTGGGTAGAGTAACCTCCACTGTTGAGCTTTCAAGCCGTACCCCTTTGATATCATCTGCATTGATATCGCCCAGCGTCACATTATCGAGTACAAGCTCGCTCACACCATCCCCTACAGGATCGAAACCGATTCTTGCAAGCACACCTGAACCGCTCACACCTTTAACGCCTGGAAGATCGAGAACCACCCTGAGTTTGCCTGGATCAGCCGGGTCGAGGCTCCACTTTTTAACAGGTACAGCTTCACCATCTATCTCACCATCGCTTACGGATGTAACCGCGAGCAGATTCGGATCAAAGCTCAGATCAAACTGGGCTGCATCGAGATCTTCCACATCATCTATCTCGACCTGAACCTCAAAGCTATCTGATGCTGCTGCTGGAGCGTTGATCGTTACTGAGGGACCCATTGCAACGGTGAGTGCAGCGCCATTCCAGTTTGCATCCATTCCCTCCCCATCATAGTCTACCAGCAATCCCTCTGAGATTGTAAGCTCACTTGTATCACCATTCTCTCCTTTCACCTCAAAGTTTATCTTTGCAAGGTACCCTGAACCACTCGCAGTATCAACATCGGGTAACTTGAAGAGGACCCTTACCGTATCATCACTCATAAACTCCCACATATCGATCGGGATCGTCACGCCATCAATCTCACCATCAAGTACATCTGTCACATTGATCACGTCTGGATCAAATGTCAGGTCGAACTGCCCTGAGTTGAGATTAGAAATATCCTCCACCTCGATTGTGGTATCGAAGCTCGTGGTTACATATTCGGGAGTGTTAACACGCACCGTCGGCCATAGAACAGTTACCGCAGCATCATTCCATTCCGAGTTGATATCTTCTGCCTCCACGTCAACCAGCAATCCCTCTGAGATCTCAAGCTCGCTCGCATCACCGTCTTCCCCTTTCACCTTGAAACTGATCTTTGCAAGGTACCCTGAGCCACTCGCAGTATCAACATCGGGTAACTTGAAGAGGACCCTTACCGTATCATCACTCATAAACTCCCACATATCGATCGGGATCGTCACACCATCGATCTCACCATCAAGTACATCTGTCACATTGATCACGGTCGGATCAAATGTCAGGTCAAACTGCCCTGAGTTGAGATTGGAAACATCCTCCACCTCGATCGTTGCCTCGAAGCTTCCGGAGATATACTCGGGCACGCTGACTGTAACTGTTGGGATATTCGTTGCTGCAACGCTCCCCATCATACCTGCATACGCCACTGGCGCAAGTAGCATAACTGCCACAAGCACCACTGCATCTATCTTACCTTTTATCACATATACTCCTCCTAACTCTTAAAATGTATTTCGAATCAACTTATTAGTTAATAAACTTTTCGGATTTGGTAACATTAAGTCTTTGATTTTTATCTATTATAAGATACTCATTAAAAATACCAGGGTTTACATATAATAAAAAATAAAAAGAAAAAGCAAAAAAAAACCCTCACCACTCTACTTTCTCTTTGAGAGGAATATGAATACTGCCGCACAGATCACAGCAGTTAGAAGAATAGCTGCAATAATCACACCCCACGTTATCTCAGTTCCAGCAGTCGATTCTGCTTCGAGGGATGTTGTCGTGGGTATCGGTGTTGATGTGGCATCCCTTGATGCAGGTGTCATCTCTGATCCGGTAACCACCTCCCCTGTTATCGCAAAGTACGAGAAACCAGTACTCTCTGCCTGGTAGTTGACAAAATTCTCATCTTCTCCTGCCATGAAAGTTGGAAGTTCCTGCCACTTACCATTGTGATAGCGGTTCAGCGTGATCGTTGCCTTATCTATACTGTTTTCTTCAATCCATGACTTTAAAACCCTGAAATCGATCGTTGCGGTTACTTCTACTCCATCCAGCTCTTCTGCTTTTATCTCGTAAGAGCTATAGAGTACTCCGTCAGGTTCAGGTATCTCTCTGGGCAGATCCCGAGGTTGCATCGAAAGTTCAATATTGGAAAGATCCTGATCCACCTCAAGTGTAATCATCGAGATATCCATATCACTGAATACAACAGAGGTCTTTGTTCCTGCCTGAATAGCCGGAATCGATCTTGTGACTTTTTCACTCGTTGTGATCGTCGCCTCACCGCTCGTTTCAGTTTCATTGAATGCATATCCAGAACTTCCCTGATAGGTTGACTCCTGAATTGTTGTTGGCTGGGGTGTTGCAGAGGCATCCACCTTAACTTCACCGCTCGACCAGTCTGCTGTAATCTCCTCTGCATTCTTGTTACCGAGCTGTAGATTTGAGATCTCTATGCTGCTTGTATCCCCATCAGCACCCTTAACCTCAAAGATGATCTCTGCAA
This sequence comes from Candidatus Syntrophoarchaeum caldarius, assembly GCA_001766815.1. NCBI lineage: Archaea > Methanobacteriati > Halobacteriota > Candidatus Syntropharchaeia > Candidatus Syntropharchaeales > Candidatus Syntropharchaeum > Candidatus Syntropharchaeum caldarium. Next base: position 278,721 of record LYOS01000001.1, on the reverse strand, counting down.
GATATCCTGAACCACTCACACCATCAGCACCTGGAAGATCATATACAACCCTGAGATAGTTATCAGTTCCAGGTTTGAAGTTCCATGCAAGAATCGGAACATCCTGACTCTCTATCTCACCGTTCTTAACATCAACCACGGTAATGACATCCGAATCAAAGCTCAGATCAAACTGTCCTGCAACAAAATCCGTAACATCCTCTATCATGATATACGCACTGAATACATCACCCGGCTTTACCTCATCGGGTGCACTCACACTCACCTTTGTATCTTCTGCCAGTGCTACTGAGAACTGTGTGATGAACAATATAAGCACAGCAGATATAATAATGAAATTCTTTCCAACTTTTCGCATCATCAGCACCTCATACCTCTTATCATAATTCTAAACGTATCTATTTTATTAATAAAGTTTTTGGTTTATGATTTATTTAATCTTACTAAAATCAAAAAACTTATTAATAAAGAGGTATAAGACCATTCTACAAAATAATGGAAGGCGTATGTAGATGATAAAAATACAGAGAGCCATATTGCTTTTGATCATAATATTTATACTGTTAACTCCCATGGTGGCATCTGCATCCATAATTCCAGAAACACAGGTGATAGAGAGCCAGGGAACATACTTCAGAGTGAATCAAGATAATGTTACAGTCTATCTTGATGGAGAGGATGCAACGATCATCAAGGGTCAGGAGGTGCACTTTTTTAATGAGACGGGCTATCCCTGTGGAATTGTAAACCTTGAGGGATTGAGCGGGGATGCAGAGGATGAGAGCGAGGAGTCGGATGCTGATGGTGTGCTCGGTACTGATGTAACTGAAGATATGGAGACAGGTAAGTACAACGCAACTGCAGATTGTGATGGATGCAAACCCACAACGATCAAGGTCACAGGTACATCCTTCAAACTGGATCTCAAGCGTGGAACAAAATCGGTCGCTGGTAAGAAGCTTCCGCAGGGTACAGGTTTCACGATAGATTTCAAAAATTCACTAGATCCGTATGATGGTGTGACCCTTGAGGTTAAAAATCCAACAGGCGATATATTAAAGACAAATCCTGCAGATGGAACGGTCTTCGATCATGTGAATGTTGAGCACCTTGAGGATCTTCTGATAAATACAACAGGATGGGATCTTGGTGAGTATGAGTTCAGGATCCTTACTGAGGAGGAGTACGCACGGGGGTTCTCAGAGAAGAGCGATGTAAAGAAGCTTGAGATTGTGAAGAGCGAGATCAAACTTGAAACAGAGCGGGAGAAAGTTGCAGAACTTGAGAGGTTCAAGCTGACCGTGACAGGTGCGCCTGATAATAGTATAAACATCTCGGTTGGAAGAGGTGGTGAGTTTGCCATATTCCCACCGGGTGTCAATGATAACCCACACGAGGAGATGATCGGGTCTTTCACGGATGAGCTTGATGATGTTGATGGTGAGAATGTGTACTCAATCTACTTTACGAGGTCTGGCTCATACACGATTGAGGTTCAGGATTTAACGAGCGGTGAGATGGATTCTCTGGATGTATCGGTTGTTAAAAAGAAGGCAGTTCTGGATCTACCAGATACCTGTGTGATCGGTGAGGATCTCAGGATCAACGGGACAGTTAATGCTGGAAATACGGTTGACATAGCGATCGAGGATCTTGTTGTTATGACCGATATCCCGGTTGATAGCAGCGGAAGGTTCAGTGAGGAACTTCCAACGCCCCAGACACATGGGACAACCGTAGAGGGTGATATTGAAATTCGCGTATTCATCGATGAAGGGCTTGCGGTGGGCGATAATGTGAAAGATCTGAGCGAGGATGGCATGGGTATCGTTACGATGGTTGAAGGAGATCTGAGTCTGGATGATCACCCTTCACTTATCGCACGCGGTGATACACTGAAGCTCACAGGTTATGCACCGGGCTTTGATGCTGTTGATCTCATTGCGATCTCGCCTGAGGGTGGTGGTGGAGATGGTTTAAATCCTTCTGATTCAGGTCTCGATGGACTCCCAACTGGGATCACACACTACATCGAATCAACATCAGATGAAGATAGCAGGTTCTCGTTTGAGATCGATATTCAGGATGATGCAGACGAGGGAGAATATCTTATCTTTGTCCTTGTTCCTGGAAAAGATGGGGTCTATGGTAGAACAGGATCATCCTATCTTCTTGATGGTCTAAAGGATAGATATGCCGGCGGAGATCTTATGAACTTAGCCGGAAAGATGCAGGATGAGCTTGATGCGATAATAAGGGATATAACCTCAGGAGCTGGAAGCGATGACATCATGAAGATGATTGAGATTGAGGTTAGGGAGAGTTCGGTTGAGCTTGATCCGATCGATGATGTTGTGATCGGCGATGATATAGTTGTAACAGGATCTTCAAATAGAGAGGGGTACTCGGTTGCGGTCAGAGTCTATGGTACAATGGATCTTGGAAAAAAGCTCGCTGAAGTTAAAAATGGCAGATTCATGGCAGTCTTTGAGACCCTGGAAGCTGTAACAGGCACCTACACCGTGGAGGTGGATGATCAAAATGGACACACAGATACAGATACGTTCAATATTGTTGTACCAACTCCCATTGTGACCTCTACTCCAGCACCAACGTCTACGCCTGCCTGGACTCCTACACCTACAGCTACTGCCTCAGCCACTCCGACAGCGACCGCAGTAGCAGATGGAATCAGTGAAAAACCAGAAATGCCTCATATGAGCTGGTCTGTGGTGCTTATCGTTATCGGTCTGATTTTGGCCGGGCTTGTCGGGGTGGTATATCTTAGAATCAAAGTGCAATAACTTTAGAAAATTAGTACGCCCGCTGTTACCTCACTCGAAGACGATCAGAATGTATACTATGTCGTAGCTTCGTTCTCCACCCTCATACTCATGTGTCGTACGAGTACGATATCACCGACCGCTACGATCCAGCGATGCGGTATTATGATACCTCTTTCCCCGCCTATGTCAAATAGATCTCGGTTCACATTTCCAACTGCGATACCAGAGACTTTGCGTTCGTTGACATCAATCGCAACATCGTTCACCTGACCAACTCTAACACCACGATCTGTGTAGACGTTAAGCCCATAGAGATTTGTAAGCTCAATCTGCATTCTAAAACCCCACTATTACCATACACTGCAGACGTGAATAAATAGTTTTTCCTCAGGCGGGAAGAAAACTCACCGATAGAGTCTATTTATCCCCTCAATCATCGCATCAAGTGATGCCATTATTATGTCCGTACGTGCCCCACTTGCAGTTATCACACGGTCACCCTTGCTCAACGTGACCCTGACCTCAACAAGCGCATCCGTTCCACCACTTATTGCATCTACATGGTACTGTTCAAGCTTGAACTCTGCCATATTCCCAAGTGCACGCCGAAGTGCATTCATCGCAGCATCGACAGGCCCATCACCAGTTCCCGCCTCGAGCACCTCCGTTCTGTCGATCAGTAACCTCACCGATGCAGTAGGGGTTATCCGATTGCCTGAAACAACTGTAAGATCCTCCAGTATCACTTTTGGATCTCTTGTAACACCTGTAACCGCTTCTGCAATAACCTGAAGGTCTGCATCTGTCACTCGCTTACCAAGATCCCCAAGTTCCTTCACCCGCTGAAGTATCTCATCCAGTTCATCTGTATCTGCATCTATTCCAAGCTCTTTCACTGCCATCTCGATTGACTTTCGCCCAGTATGCTTTCCGAAGACGAATCTACGCTTTCTTCCAACTTCTTCTGGGTTTATTGGCTCGTATGTTGCGCTATCCGCCATTATCGCATGGACGTGGATTCCCGACTCATGTGTGAAGGCGTTATCACCGACGATCGGTTTGTTTTGAGATGGTGTCACCTTTGTGAGCCTGCTAACAAGCGTTGAGAGGTGATAAAGGTGCTCAGTTTTGATATCAGTCTCAATACCATAGAGTTTCTTTAGTACCATGACAACCTCTTCGAGCGAGGCGTTTCCAGCACGCTCTCCAATCCCATTGACCGTTACATGAACCCCATTTGCACCTTTGAGGATCGCCCTCACAGAGTTCGCAGTTGCAAGTCCAAGATCGTTGTGACAGTGAAGATTGAGCGGGGCAATCCCCTTGAGTGCATCGACCACCTCATCGACCCGTTCAGGCGTGAGAATTCCAACGGTATCACAGAAGCAAATCCGATCGGATTTAACGGTTCTAAAAAGCTCACCCACAAATCCCAGATCTGCTCTTGACGCATCTTCTCCGCTAAGTTCAACGAGCAGCCCATGATCTCTTGCATAATCAGCAACCTCTCCTGCAACAGCAATCACATAATCCCGATCCTTTCTGAGCTTCTCTTTTATGTGAAGATCTGATACGGGCACAACAAGGTGTATCGAATCCACATCACACTCCAGGGCATAGTCCACGTCCTTTTTCAGCATTCGTGTGAAGGTCGAGATCTCGCAACCAAGATCCGCTTCAACCACTGCTTTGATTCCATCCCGCTCCCCGGCTGATGTTGCAGCAGAACCTGCTTCTATCACATCGACACCGATATCTGCAAGAGCTGTTGCGATTTTGACCTTATCCTCTGCGACCAGTGTAACACCGGGTGTCTGTTCACCGTCTCTTAGTGTTGTATCAAAGAATCTGACAGATTCAACAAATAAAGCGATCCCTCATACTGGATTAGTTCACCGTGGCGGTATAAATATCTTTTGAAGAACCTTCCAATTGGGTTGTGAATCGAGATAAATCCAAAAGTTTATGTAGAACTTTCCTGTTATTTTTGGTGAATAGATGGAGGACTTTTGAATGTCAAAAAATAATGATTTTATCAGGGTCGAAGGATTGCACATCCAGATGGGAGATTCACCGGTCCTTGATGATATTAATTTTACGATTAGAGAGGGTGAAGGTTTTGGGATACTTGGAAAAAGCGGATCAGGTAAGTCTGTTTTGATGCATGCAATGCGTGGTACAAAAGAATACAAACCAGAAAAAGGAAGCATCATCTATAACGTTGCGATATGCCCCCATAGTGAATGTGGATGGATTGAACCACCGAGCAGGGTAGGAGAAGCGTGTCCAAAGTGTGGCAGGATACTTGAGTACAAAGAAATAGACCTCTGGGGCTGTGACAAACAGCTTTATCATAACCTCCACAATCGCCTCTCAATGATGACCCAGCGCACGTTCGCAATCTATGGCGAGTCGCCCGTCATCAGGAATATCGAGGAAGCACTCAAAGATATCAATTATCCAAAAGAAAAGCGTGTTTTGAAGATAATGCAGCTTTTAAAGCGTGTTGAACTTGTTCACAGGAGTCTTCACATTGCAAGGGATCTCAGCGGTGGTGAAAAACAACGGGTGGTGCTTGCAAGAGCGCTCGCACTCGATCCGATCACACTTTATGCTGATGAACCAACAGGCACGCTCGATCCGATCACCGCTGATACCGTCCACCGTGTCCTCAGGCAGGAGATTGAGAATGGAATGACAATGGTCGTAACATCTCACTGGTTGCATGCACTCGAAGAACTGACCGATCACGGAATTGTCCTGCAGGATGGAAAGATCATTGCTGCTGGCAGGACAACTGATATATCTGGCATGCTCATGGGCGATCAGGAGGAGTTTGAGCGGGGGGCGGTTGTTTCTGAACTGCCGAAGGTGAAGATAGAAAATTGTAGCAAGAGCTTCTATGTTGCGGATCGTGGTGGCATGGTTCATGCAGTCAGCAATCTTAATCTGACGATCAACGAGGGTGAGATATTCGGGATCGTTGGTGTGAGCGGTGCAGGAAAAACCACACTTGGCAAGATGATTGCAGGGCTGCAGACAACATCCTCGGGTAGGATTTTGGTGCGCATCGGGGACGACTGGATCGATATGAACATACCTGGTGAATATGGGCGAGGAAGGGCAACCCCCTACATCTCTATACTTCATCAGGAATATGGGCTTTACCCGCACAGCACCGTTGTTAAAAATCTGACTGACTCGATCGGAATCAAGCTGCCAGCAGAGATCGCACGTATGAAGGCAGGCGAGATCCTGAAGATGGTTGGATTTGATGAAAATAAAATCGATAGCATTCTGGATGCAATGCCAGATGAGCTTGGTGTCGGTGAGCAGCACAGGATAGCCCTTGCACGGGGGCTTATGACCGAGCCAGAAATCCTGATCCTGGATGAACCAACAGGCACAATCGACCCAATCACACTGAACGATGTAATAAAAGCGATCCTCCGGTCAAGGAAAGAGTTAAATCAGACCTACATCATCATGTCCCATGACACAGACTTTGTGAAACGAGTCTGCGATCGTGCGATACTGATGAGTGGGGGGAAGCTCATTGAGATCGGTCCACCAGAGAAGATCGTCGATCTCTTCAAAGAGCGTGAACAGGTGATGGGTGCGTAATCCCATCAAAGGGCCGGTAGATCAGGGGTAGATCGCTACCTTGGCATGGTAGAGGCCTCGGGTTCAAATCCCGACCGGTCCATCCCTTTCAGGAGATACACGATGTATGAGAAGGAGTTTGTCTCAAGCCTAACACCGAAGCAGCTACACTATCTCAAGAATGCACGAGTGGGCGTTATCGGTGGTGGGGTCATCGTGGAACTTCTCCAGCGGTGGTATTTCAAGGAGATAAGGGTACTCGACGTTGTAGTTGAGTTAAATCACATCTACATGGATACTTTCTTCAAAAAAGAGGATCTCGGAAGGTTCGCCACGTACAAACCACTCACTGAGAAGATATGCATAAAGGTGAGAAAGATGCCAGATACCGTTGATGAGTTCAAGCATGAACTGCGTGGCGTAGATCTTGTGATCGGATTCTGCAATCAGAGACGTGCCGCAATTGCAACACGGGAGCTCGGCATTCCATTTATAACCGCAGGACTTATTACCACATTCCTGCCAGATGGCATGCGCTTTGAGGAGGTGGATATACCGGATCCGATCATTCTAAACCCTTCTTTGACCTCTATGATGCGATCGATCCAGTCGTTTGAAGCGGTCAAACTTTTAACAGGGATAGGGCATCCACTTTTTGCCCCGGATGCGATAAAGATCGATCTTTTAAACTACGAACTAAAAAGAGTCAGGCTGGATCACATATGAGCAAAGAAAGAAAATGGATGCTCCTGTTTGGAGATAGCATCCACAACCAGAATATGTATTACCTCACACACTTTCTCGCAGCAGACCCATTTATCTATCTTGGCGATGGGAAGGATGAAGAAATAATTATCGTCTCCACCCTTGAATTTGGTCGAGCAGAGAAAGAGTCACGCATCAAAGATGTACGCTCAATCTCAGACTACGCTGACGTAAAGCATCATGATATCGGGTCTGTGATCGTGAAACTCCTTGAAGAAAAGGGTCTCAGTGATGTTTTCGTGGAAAAGAACTTTTCGATCTATCTTGGCGACAAACTACGCGATGCCGGGATAAAACTTATTATTTCAGATCTGATGAAAGAACAGAGGGCGGTAAAGCGCGAGGATGAGATTGAATCGATAAAAAGCGTACAGCAGGCAACAACGATCGCCATGAAGGCTGCAATTGAACTCATCGGCTCATCAAAGATGCGAGATGGTCTTCTGACCTCAGAGATGGTGAAAAAGAAGATCCTGCATATTCTGATAGATGAGGGTTGTGAGTCAGAGGAACCGATCGTGGCATGCGGGAGAGATGCAGCAGACCCCCACTCAACAGGCTCAGGCAAGCTATTGTTGAATGAACCGATCGTTATCGATATATTTCCACGTGATATGCGCACTCGTTACCACGCAGATATGACAAGAACAGTTCTCGTGGGTGAGCCTGCAAAAGAGGTGCTCGAGATGTATGAGACGGTGCTTGATGCAAAAAAGCGTGCAATTGGAATGGTAAAGGCAGGTGTTGACGCTTCAGAGATACACAGTACTGTCAATGACACGTTTGAAGCAAGGGGGTATGGAACACTCCGGAAAAAGTCAAGATCGGGTTTTATACATTTGACAGGTCATGGTGTTGGGTTGTCGCTCCATGAAGATCCCGTTATCGGTGAAAACGAATATACACTCCAGGCCGGAAATGTCATAACGATTGAACCAGGACTTTACATTCCGTCTGTGGGTGGTGTCAGGATCGAGGATATGATTCTTGTGCGAGCAAACGGATCTGAGAACCTTACTAACTTTCCATCTGATCAGATACGCCTATGAGATACGATCTTCACATCCACTCGAAGTATTCACCAGATGGCAGGCTTGAGATTGAAGAGATTATCGAGATTGCATTGAGGCAGGGGCTTGATGGCATTGCAATAACAGATCACAACACAATAAGAGGTGGAACGCTTGCAGAACGCCTTAAGGTCCCTGATCTTGAGATAATCTGTGGATGTGAGTTTGCAACAGATCATGGAGAGGTTATCGGGTTATTTTTAACAGAAGAGATCGATGGATCAAATCGCACCGAAGAGGTGATTGACGCGATAAAAGATCAGGGTGGAATAGTAATTGTGCCTCATCCATTCGATCGGTTCAGAAAGGGAATTGATCCTTCTCGATTCAGAGACAGAATTGACGCGATCGAGGCGATAAATGCAAGGTGTGTTCTTGATAGATTCAACAGAGAGGCGGCAGCATTTGGACGACGGGAAGAAATTGCCACTGTTGGCGGGAGTGATGCACACGCAGGTTTTGAGATTGGGTGCGCATGGACATCTTTTGAGGGCGATGATCTGAGGCGTGCAATCACGCGATCCGAGACCAGGGCTTCTGGAAAGAGATCATGTGCCATTGGACATCTACTCTCTTTCTCAGTTAAACTTTTAAAGAAGATTAGATATTAGCTATCCTAAGATAATCGGGTGATTGATTGAGAACGAAGTTTGGACGAGGTGCTAACGAATGCAGGCGTTGCGGACGTAAGCAGGGGCTGGTTCGCAAGTACGATATCTATCTCTGCAGACAGTGCTTCAGAGAGATAGCAAAGAAGATGGGATTCGAGAAGTATAATTAATAACAAAGGTGATTGGAATGCTCTTAGATCCACTGGCAAATGCGATGTCATGTATTAAAAATGCAGAGAACACAGGAAAGTCCTCGTGTGTTATTAAACCAGCCTCAAAGCTCATAGGTGCGGTCCTCAAAGTAATGGAGGAAGCAGGGTACGTGAAGGACTTTGAGTTTGTGGATGATGGCAAGAGCGGGATCTTTGTTGTGGGATTGCGAGGAAAGATCAACAGGTGCGGTGTTATCAAACCACGAACTTCGGTTAAAAAGATGAATTTTGAGCAATATGAGAAGCGATTTCTCCCTGCAAGAGATGTTGGACTCCTCATTGTCACAACTCCAGAGGGTGTGATGTCACATATAAAATCGAAAGAGAGAGAGATTGGTGGGAGCCTGTTGGCGTATGTATACTAAAGAAATAGAGATACCAGATGACGTTAAGATCGAAATTGACAGAGGCAGCGTAAAAGTTGCCAGAGGTAACACAGAAATTACCCGCGAGTTGTGGCACCCTGCGATAACGATCACGCAGCATGATAACATTATTGAGGTCGCAACTAAAAAAAATCAACGGAATATCCAGGCACTTGCAAAAACGTTTGCATCACATATTCAGAATATGATTGAAGGTGTCACAAACGGATTTGAGTATCGGATGAAGGTTGTATATTCACACTTCCCGATCCAGCTAAAGGTTGAGAAGGATCACCTCCTGATCGAGAACTTCCTGGGAGAGCGGTCGCCCAGAAAAGCAAAGATCATGGAGGGTGTTACTGTCAAGATCAGTGGCACAGATCTCATCATAACAGGCGCCAACAAGGAGGCTGTTGGACAAACCGCAGCAAATATTGAGCAGGCTACGCGAATAAAACGGCGAGATCAGCGTGTGTTTCAGGATGGAGTTTATATCGTCTCAAAAGCAAAAGGTGAAGCAGCATGATCGAGAAAACGAGACTTCTTAAAGTGAGATCCAGGGAGCGAAGAGATTTCAAGCGGCACGACCTGCACAAAAAAAAGAAACTCGATGATAAATGGCGCCGACCGAGAGGACTTCACAATAAGATGCGAAAGCATATACGTGCCAAAGGAAGGTATGTAAAATCAGGTTTTGGATCGCCCTGTGCGGTAAGGGGACTGCATGCATCGGGTTATAAGGAGATTCTTGTTACATCACCAAAAGTAGATCTCGCAAAGCTCGATCCATCGGAATGCGCGATCAGGATTGCATCCACGATTGGGAAAAAGAAACGCCTTATCATCGAAGAGCGAGCGCGTGAGCTCGAACTGAAGGTTTTAAATCCCCTGAGAATTGAATCAGAAGTCTGAGCAATCGAAAACTATTTATCTCATAGTTTACAACTTCATTTTACTAAATTAAAATTTATAGCGGATGGCTGGTAGTGAAGAGTCTAAACAAAGGTTATGTGCACGTCTATACAGGCAATGGGAAAGGGAAAACAACCGCTGCACTGGGTCTTGCCTTCAGGGCGATCGGGCACGAATTCAAGGTGCACATTATTCAATTCATAAAAAGCATGAAGATGGATACATACTATGGTGAGCTCAAATCAGCCGAGAGGCACCATAATCTCACGATCACACAGTTTGGAGTTGGATTTGTAGGTACACACGATGCAAACGTGGATAAGATGGTTGCAAACCAGGCGCTTCGCTATGCAGAGGAGGTCGTAAACAGCAGGAAATACAACCTCGTCATCCTTGATGAGATCAATATAGCAATCCATTACAGGCTCATCGATATTGATAGAGTGATCGAGATGATCAAAAATAAACCAGAAGAACTTGAGCTTGTACTAACCGGGAGGTATGCAGCGGATGAGATCATCGATCTTGCGGATTATGTAACCGAGATGAGACTGATCAAGCACCCATATCTCAGTAATGTAAAAAGCAGAAGGGGAATCGAGTACTGAAATTCGTGTCTTTTTTAGTTAAAGTAGAGAAACGCACCCATTTCGCCATGCCATACAGATTTAAGGGTTAAATACAAACGCAGATTTGATTTGAACGCTGACGAATATGCAACCCTTTATTAACCTATTAATATAGAGGTGGTATAGAGGTAGGAGGCTCCTGTATGGCTATTTGCGTGGGTACGCTTCCTTTATTAGGAGTATTTGCCCAAGACCGGCAAAAACCAGTGCAATGGGTATTGTAAGGAATTCTGCTACACCTTCTCCATATTCGTTCACCGTAATGACTGCCGCCTTTTCTTCGGCAAAGAAGATCATCAGGAAGGTTATATAGAGAATCACTGCCATCGCAAATGGGTAGATAATACCCCATAATTTTAAGATGGCTTTTATGTCCTCTTTCATTTTTTACCTCCACATCACTTCTCGCGGGCGTCAGCCATTCTATCATTACTATCTACTCCCGATCTATTATATATATTTTTCTTTTGAATGTAATATTATACTTTTTTGGATCATATTAAACTTTTAGGGTTTTAAATATTCTTTATCATTTTTTTAATAGTATCTCATACAAACCAGTGTATACTTAATCACATCAAATAGTATATTAAGCTTTCCACTTAAAGTTATTACCGATGGAATCTGCAATATCGATAACAAAGTTATCCAAGATATTTGGCAACATCAGGGCACTCGACGCACTTGATCTTGAGATCGCGAGTGGTGACTCATTTGCGCTTCTTGGACCAAATGGAGCGGGCAAGACAACACTGGTTAAGATCATATCAACGATCATGCGCCCCACCTCAGGGGAGGTCATCGTCGATGGGTATCGGGTGCTCGATGAGAAAGAGAAGGTGAGGGAAAGGCTCGGACTTATATCTCACCAGACATTTCTCTATGATGATCTAAGCGCAGAAGAGAACCTTATCTTCTTCAAAAATCTCTATCATCTGGACAATGGTGGTAAAAGAGTTGAAGAAGTGCTTAAAATGGTTAAATTGTTTCCACGACGGTCCGATGAAGTAAGGACATTCTCAAGGGGAATGAAACAGCGGTTATCCATCGCAAGAGCACTTCTCCACGATCCTCCGATCCTGATTCTGGATGAACCAACATCAGGACTTGATATTGCTGGTAAAAAAGATTTTTACACGATGATTGAGCAATTTAAATCCGAAGGACGAACCATTGTCATCACAACCCACGATATAAATGAAGCCAAGCTTATTGCAGACTCTATCGGAGTTATTATGTCTGGAAAGCTCCTCTTCAGCGGTAATATCGATACCATCGAGGGCGATCTTGAGACGTTTGTACTTCAGCTTGCCGAGGTGTGTGCGTGAGTTTCACAGATATATTGACGATTGCAAAGAAGGATCTACTTCTTGAGTTCAAAAGTCGGGAAACACTCAACTCGATGCTTCTCTTCGCGCTTCTTACATTGATGCTTCTGAGCTTTGGCACAGGCACATCCGCTCCGATCATAAGAGAGATAGGTGCAACATTTCTCTGGATGATCCTCATATTTGTAGGGATGATCGGAGTATTTCGTGCATTCACATCAGAAGAACAGCGAGGCACACTTGATGGCCTCAGGCTTGCCCCGATAAGTGCTGAATCAATTCTGCTTGGAAAGATCGCGTACAACTTTATACTGCTCCTTCTTGTTGTGATAATCCTCTACCCACTCTTTCTTGTGATGCTCGACTATCCACTTGAGGGGAGTTTCATAACAGGTTTCTTTGTCCTGATGCTCGGTGTCGCCGGGTTTGCGGTGGTTAGCACAGCTATCTCGGCCCTGGTCCTGAGTGCGAGAGCAAGAGAACTTCTCTTACCCGTAATACTCCTTCCGATCATATTTCCACTTCTTGCGGCATCAATAAAAGCCCTCAAAACTATATTGAATGGTGGAGTACTTCAGGATGTCCTGAATGAGTGTGGACTGATTACAATCTACATAATTCTCTTTCTCACAATCTCACTCATGACGTTTGAGTATGCGATTGAGGCGTCGTGAGTAACTTTTTTAAGATGTAAATGGGACTACTGCCATGGCAGAAGGTGTAAAAGTTTTGTCAGGACCAAATATGCTGAAACTTGTTGAGAATATGATCGATCCAGAGCTTCAGATCCAGCCAAACGGAGTCGATCTCACGCTGATGGCAGTTGAGAAGATCGTGGACAGCGGGTCTGTTGACTTTGATAACAGTGATCGCAGGATCTCGAAGAGCGTGAGACTTTTCTTTGATGAGGATGACTGGATCATGCTCGAATCAGGTGCATATAAAGTAATCTTTAACGAGATTGTGACGATTCCGCTCGATTACATGGCAATTGCATTCCCAAGATCGAGCCTGCTTCGGTGTGGAGCTACAATCGAGACCGCAGTATGGGATGCTGGATACAGGGGGAGGAGTGAAGCGCTTTTACTTGTGATGAATCCCGCTGGTTTAAGGCTTAAAAGAGATGCACGCATCCTGCAAATGGTCTTCCTGAAACTTCAGGATGAGGTCAGGGAAGATGAAGCATACAAAGGTATCTATCAGTTTGAGAATGAGTAATCAAAAGGGGCCATGCAAACAAGATTTATAGATCTTCGTTGATAAGTTTATAATGAATAATATTCAAGGGGGTATTGGCATAAGTGTAGCAAGAGAGCCAACAGGTATAAAAGGGTTTGACGAGATCATCGAAGGTGGACTGCTTGCTGGGCGTGTGTATGTGACGTCAGGACCGCCTGGGAGCGGTAAAACGACCTTCTCCACACAGTTTTTAGCACAGGGTGCGATGAATGGATCGTATGGAGCATATATCACGCTGAATGAGACGGTCGACAGTATCGTTGCCGATATGTCAAATTACGCCTTCAATCTTCCAAAGCTGATAGAACTCAAGAAGCTGCACTTTGTAGATCTTGGACCCTCTGCCATGTATGGTGCACAGGAGCAGTTTGATTATCCGATGCAGGACTATGGGTCCCCCGATAATATTCCATCCCCAAGATATATCTTTGAGAAGATACGGGAATATGTGACTGATCATGGAATAACGAGGGTTGTTATTGACTCAATCTCTGCCATCAGATTCCTGCACGATGATTACGCAACAGAGGAAAAATCAATCAGCCGTTTCATCAGAAATCTGAAGAGTCTTGGCTGTACAACGATCATTCTCTCCGAGATGACAGACCCTTCAACCTATACGATCGAGCACTTTGCAGCAGATGGTGTGATATTTATGCACAATTTTTTTGATCCTGCAAAGAACAGGATGACAAGGGGTATCCAGGTAATAAAGATGCGGGGCACGAAACATGACTGCAACATTCACAAAGCAAAATTTACAAGCAATGGACTTATGGTAGGTGGCAAGATAGAGTAGGTAGTCTTATGATACTTCTATTCAGGAAACAAAAAGCCAATACTGAAGATAAGTCAGAGAGAGATAAAATCAGACGTTCACTTTTAAAATTAACCCGTAATCTTGGCTATGAGGTTGGATATTATCGCCACTCTGAAATTGGATGGGTGGACAAAGAGTATGCAAAAATACTGGCAGAAGCAAAAAAATATCAGTTAGAAGAGGAAATCCGGAAAATATACGCTCTCAGCAAGAAAAAAGGTGCAAGGGAACGGGGGCGGGCAATCTCGAAGGGTCTTTCAAAGAAAGCTCTTTCAGAGACCAGATCTACCGATAAACAAAAGTCATTTACTGCATCTAAAATTGAAAAACAGCAGGATTCCGAAGAGGACACAATCTCCGAGCTGACACAGCGTTTTCTTGATATCTTCGTGCACAATGATATCCCGGAGGTTACAAGCAAACCCAATGTTCTCGAACGCACCCCTGTCGTTGATCATCCATCTTTTCTGAACTCACTCCAATTCCTGAGAAGGAGATGAGCCAGACTGATCCAACCATATTTTCAACCACAACCTTTATATCAGGATAAGAAGAGAGAAGCAGTGTGAGAATTCATGTCTGGCGTAATCTCTATATTGACATTTGGTATATTCCTCGTTACATTCATCATCTCGATCATAACAGGTATCTACTACGCTGGTCGTGAAGAGATACCCAACTGGAGCTTTGCTGTTGCGTTTGTCTGTATCATCTCAATCATTTTTTATGGGATACTTGAGTTTTCCTGAATAATGATCTGGGATGAGAAGAAACAGTGGTATATCGGGCACTCACTTCTGATTGCAATTATTGTAAGTATCCTCTCTATATTCCTGGTTTTTCACGTAACTGCTACAAAAGAGACGATAGAAATCATCAACAGGATCTCCCCGTTTTACCTTCTTCTCGGCGTGATATTCCACATCCTCGGATGGATCGTCTGGGGAGTGCGAATAAAGGTGCTGAGTGATGCGCTTGGCGGTATGCTCACAACACGAGATGCAGTTAGAAGTGTGGTTGCAAGTCTCTTTGGTGCTGCGATAACTCCATCACACGCAGGAGGTGAGCCAGTCAGAGCATATCTGATCGCAAAGAAGGGTGGTGTAAGGATTGGCGATGCAGGTGCGATTGTTCTCTTTGAACGTCTTCTCGACCTTCTTTTTATCCTCTTGATCTCACCAATTGCGATATTCCTTCTCAGGAATGTGCTATCTCATACTGGTCCCAGGGTGCAGTTGTTCATTACCGCCTCTGTAATTATGCTGATCTTCATCGTTATCATTATTATCCATGCGATATGTCGTCCGGCGTGGATTAAAAATAGATTTTCATTAATTTACAGTATACTCCGTCTTTTTATGGGTGGTGAAAGATCAAAGCAATTAATCACCAGAATATCTGCAGAGGTGGATGTTTTTCTCTCTTCTCTGCGGAGATTTATCCGTGTTTCCAGGGCCAGAGTTTTTTTTGCATGGCTGTGCACAATCATCTACTGGTCACTTGAGTTTATGATTCCCTGTTTAATCCTGATGGGATTTGGCGAAGATCCAGAGGTTTTGATGGCCTTTGCATCACAGGTCGTGCTACTGATACTTGTTTTTATTCCACTTACCCCGGGAAGCAGCGGTGTTGCTGAACTTGGATTCACAACAACCTTCTCGTTCTTTGTAAAGACTTCCTTGCTTGGTGTTCTGGTTCTTACATGGAGGTTCATCACCTACTACATGAATATCATTGCAGGTAGCCTCCTGGGTCTTAACATCGTATTCAGGAATGAAAAAAGATGATCTCAAAATGCAAAAACAAAGGGGGGAAAGGTTCTGGATGCCGAAAACAGCTTATGTCCAAAGACTTGTGAGGGGTATTAGCAGGACTGGACATTATGTGCACCCAAAACCTTATGCTATTGCACACCTATGTGCACAATAGTGCAATGTATTATGGCACACCATTCTATTTAAGGATATCGGTCGAGGTTTTTCTAATTCCAAAAAGAAGCACTCAGAATTTTTATAATTTCTAAATATTAAAACTTTAATAAGTTCTAAGAAAGACATTAAAAGATTGTATATACTAAAAAGTATTAGTTAATACCTAAAAAATATATTCTAAATTTAAGGTAGTAACTATTACTTCAAGTTAGTAACTATACCCTGACATCCACGCTGTGATTGTTCATCACGAAACGGTCGTACTGAATGCTGGCGTTACACGTCATCGTGCCCGAGGTCACACTCACACCACCGCCTGCTGTATCATTCAGTTCTCTGAAGTACCGCGCCCATGCATCTGGCGTGCTGGTCGTTATATTTATCCATGCTGTGCCTGCTGTATTTTCGATCTGAGGTGCTGATGTGGTCTGATCCGCGCTTTCAATTGTGAATGTTATTATTCCATCCCCACCTGCAGATGAGATCGAGCTGTTTATCTCAATGATTGAGACCGTGAGATACCTCAAGTCACTGGAATCCTTCCTCAGGCTGATTTTCGGGCTTGAAATTTCAACAGAACCACCAGATGGGTATCTGGACCAGATGCCGCCATTCTCATAGATGATCTGGCGACCATCCATCTCGTATGTAATGTTTCCCACATATCCATTGTAGCTGATATTCGGGGCTGTGACCGAGAGAGCGCCACCCGATCCATCCACGGTGATCGTCCCGCCACCAAGTCCCATCCGTATCGTCTTCACAGGCGACTGCCCCAGTGCTACTGTCTCGATACTGCTCTGGAGCACAATGAAGTTCTTCTCCATATTTCTCATCTGCGCACGATCCTTCGAATCCTGTATCGCAGGGTATCCAACAACGTAGATGATCCCGATCGAAAGTGTTATGATCGCAAAGACAAGTATGAAACCAAGCGCCTCTGAAACTGCATCCTCATCCAGTATCATTTGTTTCTTCCGCATTTAAAACCCCCATTCAAGATGAATTGTAATAAATCTGATGTTCCCACTCACCACTCATCGTACTTCCGGTCACAGAAACACTCTCAGCGATCCCGTTTATCGTCATTCTCATTGTAACCTTACCGTCATCGCTTGCAACTTCGATCATCTGATCCTGTCCACTCCCGATGGCTGCATTTACCTCATACTGCTCACCCCCAATCTCTGCTGGCATTGTGAGGTCTGTTGTGAGCGTTCCATTGTCAGGACAGATGATGTAGATATCGACTATCTTTGTGCTGATCTCATTTCCGACGTCTGTAAACCCGGTTCGCATAACAACCCTAGCAGGGTTATCCACGAACATATTTACGCAACTCACCATTACGATTGCAAGAAAGATCATCGCTATCCCACTCATAAAGAGATACCCCAACGTGGTTGAGACTGCCTCTTCATCGTTGATAATCCCGCTTTTTTGCTTCATCTCATCCCTCCCCCATCTCATCACACTGGATAAACTCGTGTCTGTAGTTGCACGTGGTCGTGCCATCGGTTATGAAGATCGTAACATTTGCAGTCTGATTGGTTGCATTTATCTCTATCACCGAGAAGTTCACGGATATTCCCCTTGCACCATAGAGGAGTCTGGTCTGATTTGTAAGGTTTCTGATCTGTGCGACCTCATTCATCTTTGTCACATTCTGGTTTGTCCACCGATATATCTCCCATCTGAACTCTCTTATATCACTTTTTGGAAAGTCGAGTACAGCCTCAGATGCTTTTCCCCCACTTATCATCGCCTGATTCAGGAGAACGGATAGGATGATAAGCCCGATTGCAACGATCAGGCCTGAGATGATGATCCACTGTCCATCATCTGACCGAAGTAAAGATTTTATACCTGCCATAGCGTCAGCCTCACCTCCACAACCTGTGGATCATTTACAGATACAGTTGAGTTCCAGTAGGGCGATAGCGTATAATCAGACTCGTTTGCAAAGAGCGTGACGAGGCGTCGTGAGACTACTGCATCGGTTCCAGGCTCCCCGTTATCTATAACCCTGCAAACGGTAATATCTGACTGGTTGGAATGGTTCACATATACAAAATCCACATTGAACAGGATATCATCTGGAAGTAGATTGTTCAAACTCGTGTTGAGCGCATTCTGGCCACCTTTTCCAAATGTAATCGTGTCATAAATAATCTCATTGTTTGTTGTGTTGTTCCAGACTGCAACATAGTGCTTCAGTATGATTCCATCAAAAGGATCGTAGGCGTCAAGCACAGCAAGTGCGTCATCCCCGATCTGCTTCAGGTTTGCATCGAGCGCAAGCCCTGTCTGTGGTGTTATGATCACCGCCCCCTCCATCACCGCAAAGAGGGTTGCGATCATGATTCCTGCTGCTGCAAGCCCTTCAATCGTATGGAGCTGACCGCTTTCATCGCTTAAAAATCCCCTTACCACACCAACACCTCCAGATTGCATATCCTGTGAACATTTTGGAGCGTATCGTTGTAACAGGTCAGGTTGTAGGGAAAATGCTCTTCTTCACATTCGATGTGGTTGAGGTTGAACTCGATGAATATATCCTCAGACACAGGATCTGTTATGTTAAAGCCCGCTCTTGTGAAGGCGCTTTGATTTATCACAAGCTCAAGTAAATCTGTAGAAGAGTTTATATCTACATTAGTATTAAGATCGCCTTGATATACGCCGTTAAGTCTCGTATATCCATCTGATGGTTGGTTTAATGTCGTGCCTGATCCCAATTTGATATGGATACCGTTACCGGTATCAACCAGGTTATCTCCTGTCTCGTTGCTGATGTTTGTTTGAACCATCTTAGTGGAGACATACTTTGGGTTTGCTCCTGTGATATTGAAGTTTGTTAGGTAGAAGTAGAGATCATCATTGCAGAACTCCGCAACACTTGAATTTGGTATTCTTATGAGTGCTTTTGACGGGTTACCGGCTCCTAAAAAATATTTATCTGTATCAATCCAGCCATACTCAGATGTGTTGATGAGAGTTAACCTTTCAACTTTTGCGAGATTTCCGCTCTGAGGTAGTGTTTCTCCTCTGCTCCACCGATTACCCTTAGAATCTGTTAAAGTTATGTTATATCCGTAAAAAATATCATTTCCGCCAATTTTCCTGTATAGAACAAGGTTTTGGGACAGGTTTGAATCAGGAAGATTTACAGTATCTGCAAACGCCTCAATCTTCGATAAATTTAAGATATTTGGATGGTTCTTATCGATTGCAAGTCCAACTCTTGTCGTGCGATCTACATGGTTCTCCCAGTCAGATTCAGTTCTCAAGGTTGCAGAGTTGTTCCAGCACCCGGGATCTTCCACAAGAATCACGGATGTTCTGTATGCAACCGAACTGAGGTCGATCGATTCTGATCCGAAAGATACAAAGACCGTCGGTATGAACTGAACAAGAAATACGAGCGTCAGCAGGAATAGCGATATCCCAATGAGAAAGTCGATGCTGATCTGGCCAGAACATTCACGATCTTTTTCCATTGTCTCACCAATACCCCTGTATAATTTGGTGATCTCAATAAATATACTTTGCTGATTTAGTAAATAAAAATGGAAATTGTATGTTAATTAGTTTTAGATAAACGCGTCAAATATTCTATGATATCACCCAGCTATCGTAATCTATCTCTCAACTTCCAACCCAACAACCTCATACTCCTTCAATCTCAACCTGGCATCATCACGCCGATCCTGATGATCCTTCAAAAACCCGGTTATAAGCTCTGCTGCAAGCTTCTTACAGGTGCCACATATCTTTTTTGCACAACGTATTATGATATCTCATAGAATTTTATTAGTATAGCCATTAACACAACATCGAATAGAATGAAACCAAGGACGCTGTAGAAGAACCAATCGCACCATCTTTTATAAGTGTCCGCTCTTCGTGACTCAAATAAGGTGTAGGGATGGATTCTCTTTCCCACCACAAAATAAAGAATAATCAATAAAAGGAGAATTATTGCTGTTACTGCAGCAGCATATGACCCTGTACTAAAACTAGATATGGCAAATCCAGAAAGAAACGCTCCAGATACAAATAATGAAGTTTCAATAAATGAATGGTGGTATCTGAAATTAGTCGTTTTAGAAGATTCCAAAATTCTTAGGATTCCTTCATAGATAGAAATCGTAATTTCTCTGGCGTTTTCTCCTGTATAGTTCACTTCAATCCGTGAAAAAAGTCTATCACTAAATACAATGTCCACCTGTAAAATCTTTGGAGAATAATGTGTTAAAGAAATATCAATTTTTTCTGTAAAGTCTGGGAAGGATGATAAAGAATAGTCCTTTATGCTTTCAATCTCCTCAGTCCCCGTATCATCAGTAATTGAGATAGAATACTCCTTTTTAATATCATTGGAATTTGTATTTATTATTTTAGGTACTTTAGTAAGCAAATAATCCTCAATACTGCTTAAAAGCTTCAACGTAATTTCATAAGAGGTTAGCTTTTTACTTAGTCTAAATCTCGACATCGTGTAAAAGATCTCCCGTATAGTATATAAATAATCACATATACTTGACAGGTGTTTTATAAAGTGATGGGAAATGAGCCACTTTGTAGAATGTTTCTCTCAGAGCAACGAATACTTGTAAAAGCTTTTGCTGAACTTATTTGGTGAATTAAATCACCCCAACAACCTCATACTCCTTCAATCTCAACCTTGCATCCTCCCGCCGATCCTGATGATCCTTCAAAAACCCGGTTATAAGCTCTGCTGCAAGCTTCTTACACGTGCCGCAGCTTCGTTTACCATTCACACATTCTCTGTAGATCTCCTCAACCTCATGATCATCCTCCACAAGATGGAATAGCAGGAGATCATAGACTGAACAGTCCTCAGGGATTCCGCCAAGCTCCTGCTGTTCTTTGAGTGTTACCCTGCCACCGGTCTTTGCACGCATGACTTTCCTGGCTGCAGACTCAGGGGGCTCTGTGAGTGCGATGAAACTCTCTGGGATACTTGATGACATCTTCCCCCCTGTAAGCCCGCTCATGAACCTGTGGTAGGTTGAAGCAGGCGGGATGAAGCCATAGCCGCCGAGTTTAATCTCAAACTCTCTAACGATCCGATCGACCTCATCGAGCGTGTAATCTCCGTAGAGATCAAGATGCGCCTCATATAACTTACTTTTACAATCAAACATCTGTTCAAGTTTTTCCAGCATCTTTTTATCGATGTCTTTCCCCCTGATGCTGATATAACCCTCCCGTGCCTCGACAAAGAACATCCGCATCCTGTTTGCCACATCCCTTGCAAGTCTGATGTGTGGATCCTGATCTGCTCCAACAGGGATCACAGTCGGCTTTGGACCTCCAAATTCCTCAAGCTGGGGCTGCAGGATGTCAGCACTCTGTGCAAGAACACTCGTAAGATGTGAGATCTTTGTATCACTCTTTAGACCATAGATTGCTGAAAGTTCTGTGAAGTTGACCCCACATCCAAGCTCAAATAGAAGATCCTGGATTGTTCTGGACTTTGACTGGAAGTAGATGTGGCCTTCAGGCTTAAATCCAAGTGCGATTAAGCTCAGGATGTACTCTTCAACCCCGAGCCGTTCACAGTCTCGCCATGAAATCCCTCTCACTGAGTGGGCCTCCATATCAGCGATCGCAACAAAAGCATCACCCCCCATCTGCTGATGGTAGATTATCTCCTCCATCACCATCTTTCCGCCAAGGTGGACCTTACCGGAGGGCATAAACCCACTCATGACCGCAAAAGGCTCACCTCTTACGATGGCATCCACGATCATCTCATAACCACGATGTCCAAATATCACCTTTCTTCGCATGAGCCTGTGGGCATCTGGAAGCTTCCTGAGCATTCCCTCAAACCGCGCTATCCCGAACTCATCAAAGAGCTTTGAATAATCCTCAATCCTGACAGAACCCCATGGATCGATCTTCAAGTATCACCACTCCAGAAATCAATCGATATAAACATCAAGTGCATTCTGCCGCATCCCCGTACTGATGCCAAGCACATCTTTCGCGGCTTTTGCAACTGCATCCAGGTTCTCCTCTCGTGTATAAACCCCAAGCCGCCATTTATCCCATACAGCACTTGTTAGAACCCGCACAATATTTGATACCTCAAAGAGATATTTAACCTCCCCCCTTTCCATCAGAATCCTTGCATCCTGCTCACTGATCTCAGGCAGGCTCGGAATGTCAAGGATGATGTATTCAGGATCAATACCTGCCTTAGATCCTATCTCTTCCTCAAGGCGCCGTTCTTTTCCACGAAGATCAAGTATCCGCTTACCTCGTTCGAAGCTCTCCACTCCTGTGTAGATTGCACGTTTGAATAGCCTCCGATTCTTCAGCGACTCGATGATCCATGAAGGATACCCACCTGCATCCTGCATAAATATCTCAATCTCAGGTTCATCCATCCTTGCCATCTGTTGCGCATTGAGCTTGCCCGACTCGATGAGATCCAACAACCCTTTCAAAAACATCGATCCTGCGATACGCGATACATGGTGGTGATAGACTGCAGAGTACATGAGAAATCTCGTGACAAGCAGCGACTCAGCAACCTGCAACCCCCGAAGCTCGATCACAGGCTCATCATTATGTATCTTAATCACACGGATCAACCGCTCACAGTCAACAAGACCGAATGCTGCGCCTGTATAGTATGAATCCCTGAGAATGTAGTCCATCTTATCGATATCAATCTCGCTGCTCAGGATTCTTCCAATCGGCGACTTACCATCGATATATTTAAGGATCTCACCAACGCTTATCGAGTTACGGGATAAAATATCGCCTATCTCACTTTTCTTAATTATATCACCGATTTTCTGATGTCCATAACCCAGATATCGCTGCATCAATTCCTCACTAACGTGTGAGAACGGTGCATGCCCGATATCATGGATGAGGCTTGAAGCTTCAAAAGTGGGATCCTCGATACCCATGAGACCGAGTACACGCTTTGCAAGGTGATAGACACCAAGTGAGTGCTCAAATCGCGTGTGATTTGCACCTGGATATACAAGATGTGAGAACCCAAGCTGCCGTATCCGCCTGAGCCGCTGCATCTCTGGTGTATCAAGTAGCTCAAGCACCAGCGGATCAAGCTCAATAGAGCCGTGTAGAGGATCCCGTATCGTCTTCACTTATCACTCGTCCAGCCAGTCCATCATCGCCCGAAGCTTTGCGCCAACCCTCTCAATCTCATGGTTCTTATCGCGCGTCCTTAAGGCATTGTAAACAGGGCGCTTTGCCTGATTCTCAAGCAACCACTCCCGTGCAAAAACACCCGACTGAATCTCCTCAAGGATCATATACATCTCATCACGGTTTATCACACGATCGCCCCTGGTGAGTCCGCCATATTCTGCCGTGTCAGATACCGAGTCCCACATCTTCGAAAGCCCCCCTTCCTGTATCAGATCAACGATCAGCTTGAGTTCATGCAGTGCCTCGAAGTATGCGATCTCTGGCTGGTATCCCGCCTCCACAAGGATCTCGAACGCGGCCTTTATCATCGCTGTTACACCCCCACAGAGATCAACCTGCTCCCCGAATAGGTCTGTAACCGTCTCCTCCTCAAATGTCGTCTCGATCACGCCTGCACGCGTTGATCCTATTCCCTTTGCAAATGCAAGCCCGATATCTTTTGCTTTGCCTGTAGCGTCTTTGTATACAGCGATGAGTGCGGGTACTCCCTGCCCAAGCAGGTACATTCTTCTCACAAGATGCCCAGGACTCTTTGGGGCAACCATGAAGACATCCACACCCTCCGGTGCTGTTATCTGTCCAAAATGGATATTGAATCCATGAGAGAATCCGAGTGCGTTTCCTTTGTTAAGATTTGGTAGTACGGACTCTGTGTAAACCGCGGGCTGATCCTGATCAGGCACGAGAATATGGATGATATCGGCCGATGCAGCAGCTTCTGCAACCGACATAACCTTCATACCATCTTCCACTGCCCGATCCCATGATCTACCTTTCCTGAGTCCAACAACAACATCAAAACCACTATCCTTCAGGTTCTGTGCCTGGGCACTCCCCTGACTTCCGTAGCCGATGACTGCAATTCTTTTATCATTAAGCACATCGACCGTGACATCCTTATCATAATATATTGTAACCATTCAGTTCACCTCAGGCGTTTTTGTCATGTTATAAAGTGCAGGGATATTTATAAAGTCGCGTATACCGATGAGTTATGAAGATACTATGAAGACGTTCACCCATTTATAACATCAAAGATCTCTTTTAGCGAGTCCACATACACAACATCAATCCCAACATTCTCCTCGATGTATTCCTCTGTGTCAATGATTACAGGCTTCTGTGTGATAACCGTGAGTCCACCATACTGCTTTTTGACCGCTTCATACCTCACAATGTGAGCATTCTCCTCTGGCAGCATCAGGATGCGCTTTCCAGCCGCTTTTGAGGCTTTAGCCTTTTCTATGACGCCGCCGATCTCACCAACATGTCCATCGGGGCTTATCGTCCCTGTCATCGTGATATCCTCAGGGAGTGTGATGTTCTCAACTGCAGCTACGACAAGTGTTGTCATGAGCGCACCAGCACTTGGACCATCAACCTCAGGGACCTCTGCCTCTGCCTCAACCGAGAAGATCACATCGCTCCCTGATAGATCACACCCGAGATAGTTCTCGGCTGCGGCAACTGCGTTGTTTGCTGCATCCTGAAATACAACACCCATGAGCGGTTCTGTCTCAACAAGCACACGCCCCTTACCTGGCTTGATTTCAACAGTAACCTCCATCATTGTCCCTTCTTCAATTATCTGCTGGGTCATAAATGGAAACTCGCCGCTGTACTCAACCCTGCGCAGCACAGCTGGAGCATCAAGCCTCGCTGTGCCCACCTCACCTGGGACATTGTTAGCGCTTATCTTACTCTTAAGCTCTGCAATCTCATCTCTGTAGAATGAAAGCTGTCTTCTTGCTTGCTGGAGTGAGAGGTTGGTCTGATAAAGCTCCATTGTGAGGTGTCTGTTCTGTTCTTCAAGTGAGGTTATCCGATCCTGGAGGGCCGAAATTGTATCACTATTTTGATTCTGAACCAGATAAATATTGAATCCAACGGATATAACAAGCAGTACGAGAAGAAATGATGTTACCTTGCCCATAATTCCTCACCTGTAGAGGGATGTGTGCCCACACTTAAATATCTTTTGACTTTTCACCCTAAAACTCCCCAAGTCTTCGTATAGCCATCATCTTTGCCTGATCTGCGATGAGCATCCATACAATGGCATATCCCCAGATAAGCCCCGCTAATTTCCATCCAATCGGGGTTACAAGTATCCCGTAAACGACGATGAGCGTTGCAAGAATTTTCGTTGCAATGGCAGACCAGAAGAGGATACCACCGGGATATGGTTTTTTCCAGAGCCGATCCCTTTTTCTCGTCACAAATATCGTCAGATGCCCTGCAACCGCAAGCTTCAGGAATATGAATGACTGGAGCTCTGGCCTTCCTAAAAGTAAGATCTTGTCGCCGATATAAAACAGCAGAAATGAGCTTATAACACCTACAAACCCGAGAAGCGTTGAGAGCAGGATTATCTTCTCAAGGTCCCATCGTGCGGGTTCTTTGAGCTTTTTCACGTTATCGTACGCGATCGCGAGTATCGGGGCATCGTTCAGGACGGCAAGAAGCACGATCATCAGGGCTGTTATCGGATAGAAGTTGAAGATGAGTATCGCAAATACGATGAAGAAGAGTACCCGTATTGTCTCGGTGATCCTGTAGATGACATAGCTTTCCATACGCTGAAAGATTCTTCTTGCCTCTTCTATCGCGTCCCTGATGATCGAGATCCCTGGTTCAAGTGATACAACCCCTGCAGCGGCTCTTGCAGCATCTGTTGCCCCTGCGACCGCGATACCACAGTCTGCCCGCTTGAGTGCAGGGGCATCATTGACTCCATCTCCTGTCATCCCAACAAGATGTCCGCGCTTCTGGAGATAACCAACTATGCGGTATTTGTGCTCAGGAAAGACCTCTGAAAAGCCATCAGCCTCCTCTATCAAGTGTTCAACCTCTGCCTCCCGCTTTAACTTCAGGATATCCCTTATCGGGAGTATATTTCTACCGAGATTGAGAATTTCTGCGATGTGTCTTGCGATGGCAATGTTATCTCCTGTCAACATCTTGACTTTAACGCCGAGATCCTTGATCTCTTCGATCGCAGAGGGTGCATCTGGTCTCGGAGGATCAAATAGCGGTATGATCCCAACAAGCTCCCATTTACCCTCTTTAGTTCTTGCAACAGCGATCGACCTGTATCCTTCTGCTGCAAAATCCTCAACCACCCTCTCAGCCTCTAAATTACCCCCGCACAATCCAATAATCACCTGTGGAGCACCTTTTGTGACCTTAAAATCTTCACCATCTGATACCTCTGCCTCTGTTCTTTTTATCACAGGATCAAACGGGGTAAAAGATACCTGCCTGTACTCTTTGACTTTATCTTCCACTTTCAGCTCATCCACAAGCTTTAGAATCGCCTTATCTATCGCATCCTCTCCTTCTGAGGCAAGGGCTGCATAGAGCGCGAGTTCTTCATCTGTGTAGCCGTTGAAGGTTACAGGATCCCCGGTGGTTAGCTGATTCATCGTGAGCGTCCCGGTCTTATCGGCACAGAGAACATCAACCCCTGCAAGCTCCTCTATCGAGACGAGTTTTGTCACAACGGCACTTTTTCTTGCGAGGTTGAGGGCGCCAACGGCCATCGTTATCGATAAAACCGCGGGCAGTGCTGCGGGAATCGCTGCAACCATCAGAACAAGTGCGAATGTTGCCATTTCAAGCAGGCTCTCCCCACGATAGATTGCAACAATGAATGTGAAGGAGATCAGGATCAGCGCCATGATGATGAGGTAATCTCCGACTTTTATTACCATCTTCTGGAATGAACTCACCGTTCCCGCCTCTTCCACGAGCTGAACCGTCCTTCCAAAGAATGTATCAGATCCTGTGGCTGTAACAACAGCTAACATTTCCCCTCTTGTAACAACCGAACCTGAATATGCGATATCACCAGCCCTCTTTTCAACTGGGAGCGATTCACCGGTCAGGGCTGACTCATCAACAGTGAGATATCCACCCTCGATGAGTTTGAGATCGGCGGGTATGATCTCTCCAATCTTTACCCTGACAATATCCCCTGGTACAAGCTCCCTTGCAGGAATATCTCGCCACTTACCATCTCTCAATACCATGGATCGAATCGCTAACTTCTGTTTCAAAAGTGCGACGACATTCTCAGCTTTATGCTCCTCCCAAAACCCCACGACTCCATTTAGAAGGAGAAGCACAAGGATTATCACAAAATCTGTCCAGTCGCCGATTATAGCCGAGAGAATTGCAGCAATCTCTATCATCCATGCGATTGGCCCCCAGAAGTAAGAAAGAAACTTCAAAAGTGGGTGCACCTTCTTTTCAGGTATCTCATTGTACCCGAACTTCTCGATTCGCTTTGCAGCTTCATCCTCAGATAATCCAGTCACTGAAGCTTCAGATTCTCCGCTATCATCTTTCATAGATTAAGTACCACCCTTCTCAAACTGGGGTCTTCATGGCGTTTTATCTTGAATCCTTTATCCTCTGCGATCTTCAACATACGGTGATTATCGGCAAGCACATCGCCTATAATCGTCCTTAACCTGAAATCCCTGGCAATCTCGATCATTATGTCAACTAACTTATTGCCGATACCTCTTTCCTGATATTCATCACGTATCGCCATACCAAACTCACCTGTATTTTCATCCGAGAGTATGACCACGCGACCCACGCCAACCATCCTGTATCCTTCCTCTCCTTCAACAAACGCCGCAATCGCAATCTCGCGGTCGTAATCGATGTGACAGTATCGAACTACCATGTGGTGATCGATCTCAGAGAGGGGAGCAAAGAACCTCTGGCGTATCGTCTCATCAGAGAAGGATCTTACCATCTCAAGCCACAGAGGTTCATCCTCGGGACGGATAGCTCTGAAGAAAATTTTATCTCCTGCAGGTGAAGTCCATTCCTGATTGTACTTGGTGGGACATCTGCTTATGATAAGATCGCTTCCAGGTGGCACACTGATATTAACCTTTCCAGGGTTGATCAAAATTCGCGCATCAAGTGCAAGAAGGGAGGTATCATTGACATGGATCGGGTTTATGTCCATCTCTTCGATCTCAGGAAAGTCTATGAGCATGAATGAAATCTTGACAAGTGCCTCCTCGATCAGGCGGATATTTGCCGGGGGACTTCCTCTAAAACCATTTTTGAGAATCTTTGATATTCTTGTATCCTCGATCATCCTGTGTGCCAGCGCCTGATTTAGAGGGGGAAAACCGATCGTTTGATCCCTGATGTACTCAACCATCGTGCCGCCTGCACCAAATAATATGGCAGGTCCAAAGAGTTTATCCCGCTTCGATCCTATAATAACCTCGTAACCAGTACCAGTTACCATCGACTGGATCGCAACACCATGAATCGTTGCATCTGGATTGTGTTCTCCTGCATTGCGGTTAATCTCTTCAAACGCAGTTCTCACCCCTTCCTGCGTCTGGATATTGAGTTTAACACACCCGATATCCGTCTTGTGTGTGATCTGTGGGGATACGATCTTCATTGCCACAGGATAGCCGATCTCATCCGCGATCTTGATAGCCTCTTCTGGATCATGCGCTAACATGGTTTTTACTGTGGGTATATCATACGCCGCAAGCACCTTCATCGATTCGTAAACTGTTAGAAGCTCACGCCCATCTTTTGCAAGAGTCCTGAAGATCGATTTAACCTCGTCTTTTGCAGGATGAAACCCGGTCAGAATGTCCTCTGGCATCTCATAGAGGGAGGCGATGTTCTTTGTGTACTGGTACATGTGGAGGTATGTGGTAACCGCACTTTCAGGTGTCTCAAAACTCGGGACACCCCCAGACTCCAGTATCTTTCGCCCCTTCTCAACCAGCGCCTCACCCATCCATGAGGCAAGCAGAGGTTTAAAGACATCGCCAGGAGAGATATCACGGTTTAAATCCACGATATACCTCGCTGTAAGCTCTGAATCGGACATCGAGACAGGGGTCAGGAGCAGAAGAACGCCATCCACATTCGGATCTCTGAGTGTGATCGACGTTGCATCACGGTACCGTTCTGGGGTCGCATCACCCAGGATATCAACAGGGTTCCCATGACTCCAGTATGGAGGAAGACAGGCATTTAAAGCCTCAATCGTCTTATTTGAAAGCTCTGCAAGCTCACCACCCTGTGAGAGTAACTCGTCTGCAGCCATAACTCCAGGGCCACCCGCATTTGTCACGATGGCGAGGTGATTACCCGTGGGTCTGGTCTGGGAATCGAGAGCTTCGGCACAGTCAAAGAGCTCTTCGATCCTGGTGACACGAACGATGCCCGCACGTTTGAATGCAGCATCATAGAGATCATCATCTCCTGCCATCGCCCCTGTATGTGATGTGGCAACCGCTGCAGAGCGCTCACACCTTCCTGATTTTACAACAATTATTGGCTTGGTCTTTGCAAAGTGTCTGGCAGCACTCATGAAGCCCCGCACATTTTTCAGGGCTTCGATATAGAGTATGATGGCGCCTGTATCTGGATCCATACCAAAATAATCGATGAGATCTCCAAATGTGATGTCTGCCATCGAACCGACCGATACAAATGAGCTGAACCCGATCCCACGATGATGACACCAGTCGAGAACCGCGGCACATAATGCTCCGCTCTGAGATATGAACGCAATTTTTCCATCATCCGGCATGAGTGGGGCGAAGCTCGCATTGAGATGAATCTTTGGTCGTATGATGCCGAGACAGTTTGGACCTATGAACCTGATGTCATAATCTCTGGCAATATCAAGGACTTCATCTTCGAGTTCTTTACCCTTTGCTCCGATCTCTTTAAAACCCGCAGAGATAATGATCGCCCCTCTAATACCTGATTCACCACACTCGCGCATAACCTCAGGAACGGTCTTTGCTGGAACGGCAATTAGTGCGAGATCGATCTTTCTCGGAATTTGATCAACACTCCTGTAGCTGTGGATACCCTGCACACTTGGAGCACTTTTGTTTACGGGATAGACAACCCCCTCATATCCTGCGCCGATTAAGTTATTGAAGAGTGTGTACCCAACAGACCCCTTCTTATTGCTTGCACCGATCACGGCAATACTACCTGGATTAAAAATCTTATTGAGTTCTTTCAGCTGCAATGCGCTCATCTTATTTTCTCCTGAATTATTGCCGCATCATACTTTACCTCTTCTAATCGGGAACTCCTATCTTGAATGATATATCTTTAAGGCTTCTGCCACACTCGCGTCTTCCACCGTGATCGCATAGATGGCATTGCACATACGGACGGCATCTGAGAGTGGCTTCTGATGGATGTTTCTGCCCGTGGCATTTCCCCAGGCACCGCTTACATGAATCTGGTCATGAAGTCGCCTCAGAAACGCCTCAACATCATCGCTGGCTCCACCTGCACAGACAACCTTTGTGCGACCTGCTGATAGGACAGCCTCTTTGAATATCTCGGGCGAGTCATAGCCCTCTTTTCTGGGATAGTTCACCTTGACGAAATCGCTGCCAAGGCATGCTGCAACACCGGTTGCACCTGCAATCAGATGGGGGTCTTTCTCATCTACCACCGCCTTACCACGCGGGTATATCCATAGTACGGTTATCAAACCATGCTGGTGAGCCTTATGGATGATCTGGGCTGCCTGATACAGCATCTCTGCCTCATATTCACTTCCCAGATAGATCGTATAACCCACTGCCAGGATCTCAAGCCCGCTGTTATCACGAAATTTCACCACCTGATCGACGTCATACCATGCCCGGCTCAGCGGATCTGCCTGAGCAGTCTTTACAAGGTTCGTTTTTGAGTTCAGTTTTACGAGATAGGGCACCTCAGGATAGTCCATGCCGTATCTCGCAATCAGTCCAAGCTGGGTGGCAAAAACACCTATTTTAGCCTTGCTTGCAATTCTGAAGAGATGCTCAGGGGAGCTATCATCCATGTGGATACCTTCACCATAAAAATCATCGTTCATGTGCTCGACCTTTTGATCACCTGCAAAGAGCATCAATCGGCCACTTTCTCTGGTGATCATAAGGTAGTTTCCGATATATTCATCTCGTGCTGCCCCTGGGACATCCAGTGGCACAATTACATCATCTGCAGAGATCCCCATAGTTATCCTCCTATCATATCCAGTATAACGCTGCCTTGTGAATCCTCTGACTGTGTTTTTTTAACCCACAATGTTCTATCCAGCGCAGGATTGAGTGTTATTGTGTAGATCATTTTATCCCCTACAGATAGTAATGGTCTCCTCTAAAGACTATAAAACTTTGCGTATCCTTCGCTTCTTGAAGAAAATTTTCTACAGATTTACACAAAATATTCAGATGATGGGTGGAGAAAGGCTTATCTGAGTGAACAACGTAAGTATCTGGGTATGGTTAATTATGTAAAGCAGCTGGTGCCGGCGGAGAATGGAGCACTGGCAAAGTTGATCATTCCCTTTTTAATCGCTCTTTCAGGCGTAATCCTATTTTGCACTCTTGCTGATCAGGCGACATGCACAAGGTATGCAACGGTATTTGGCATCTATTCGTTTATACCCGTAGGTGGTCCGATAGCTGCGGTTCAGGTGGGTTTAACGCTTGGCATATCCGCAGTTGATCTCATATTATTCATTGTTTTCACCGAGGCTATTCAGGCACTCTTTGTCGTCTGGAATTTCGACTATACGAAAGAGGTACCTGGCATCGGGACGATGGTGAAGAGAACAGTGGAAAAGGGAGAAAAAATGATTGAAAGATATAAATGGGTGATGAAACTCGAATTTCTCGGACTTATTCTCCTTGTAACAACCCCACTTCAGGGTACAGGAGCGGTGGCAGGCTCAGTGATAGGCAGGCTTATGGGAATGACGCCTCTGAGGACATGGCTTGCAGTTACGCTCGGAATTACTTTTAGAACGGCTCTCACCACGCTTATCGTACTTGGTATCATCTCGCTTCTGTGATCAAACCCCTGAAAAGTGCGATGGTCTTTATCTTATCAACCGCTTCTATTCGCCCAAATAAAATACCGGTTAAGAGAGGCTTTGCCTCCTCGCCGATCCTTAGAATCTCCTTCCCTTCATAAACCACGATAACCGTCTGATTCGCTTCTGCAAGATCTTTTGCAATACCTTTAAAGATCTTCAACCCATCTAAAAGCCCGATCTTTCTCGTTTTAATATCCGTCAGAGTAAGCTCGGATCTAAAGAGATTTCCGATCTTCAAAAGAAGTTTCACAAAATCGAGATCCTCGATATGAATTTTTATTTTACCCCTCGCAAGTCCAACCCCAATTCTTCTCGATCCATCAATCTTCAGATCTGCCTTTATCGATCCACTCTCGATCAAATTTAAAAAGTCAAAGGAGATGGGCAACCTATCTACTTCTCCTCTTCTTTAATTGGTGTAATATCAATCCTGATCGCACCATCAAGCGTCAGTTTGTCAAAACTCAGTTTAGCCTCGATGCGCTTTCCCTCAACCAGTCCGATCATATCTTTGATGCCTGGAATATCAAGCGCCTCCTTCGCCTCTTTTACAAGATCTATCGCCTCCTCAAACTTCTCTTTATCAAGTTTTGGAAGCTCAACCTTCTCTGCAATCCCCTTCAGAATATCAAGACTTTTCTCGATCTTCTCACCAAGTTCTTTCCCTATCTCAAGTTCGGTCACAATGTATACCTCCTGCCCGCATGGGCATACAATATACTCTCGCTTTATCATGATAAACCTTTGCAGTAGCTTTCTACAAAGTCAGGAGAATCGTGTTCAAATTTAATTCTCATCTCTCTGTGTATCGATCTGGAGGGTATTAAGCAATTATTTTTTTATTCAAAGAACCCAGCTTCTCACCGTGGTAAATACAGGCCCTCGCAGGTCGATCTTCTTCTTTCTGCCTGTTAAAAAGTTCATTGCCACGGGATCGATCTCGATGTTGATGTCACCATGCGTCTTCACGATCCTGATCCTGACCTCGCACTCCTCCTCTCCCGCCAATGTGGCCTGCTCGATCTGTGCTGCTGCCTGTGCTGCAAACGCATCTATGAACCTGATTCCTGTGCTAACACCTTCATCAAAGATCTTCTTCCACCTATCAATACGGGGAATACCATAGATGTTTCCATCATGGACAATGATCTCGTTCATGAAAGCAGGTCCGCAGAGCCTGGTATTCTCCTCTGGTTCAACCACAACGACCTTTACAGTCTTTGTCTTACCAAAGAAATTTCCTTCCCAGGCAGGATACTCACAGGGCGATTCCTCATTTCCCTTATCTATGCAAACACCAACAATCGCATCCACAAGTTTTTCGCCCTCTCTGCTTAAAGGAACTGACCTGACACGGATCATCCTTGCGATATCAAAGTCTGAAAGCTTAATATCAGCATAGAACTGTGGAAATGTCAACTCCCTCAGATCGGTCGCACCGTAGAGGATCATTGCCAGCCGCTCAACCCCAAGTCCAAGGTTCATCACGGTATATGGAATATCATAGTTTGCGAGTGCGATTGGTGAGTAGATGCCAAACGTTGCAATCTCAACCCATCCATCTGCATACTTAGTCGAGGATCCGAGAAGCTCTGGGTGATGTGCAAAGACCTCTATCTGAGTGTCAGGGATGTAGTACTTGCTCCGCTTCTCATCGAGTCTGAACCTGAAATCGCTGAATCCAAACTGCCTCAGGAGTGCTTCTGAGATCATCTTTCCGTCATCGATCGTAACCTCCTCATCGAGCATAACACAGGATGCTGAAAAATATGTTTTGAGCCTTGTCGCATCCTCTCGCTGCTCCCGCCTGAAACACCTGTCCACAGAGAATAGATTGATCGGAAGGGGGTGCTTTTCTATGAGACTTCTTAGCGTGATGAACCAGCCAGAGGTCATGTGGCTTCGAAGTGTCTCGCGTGTTGGCTCGGGTTTGAGTTCTTTAAACTCTGGAAAGACCGTGTCAAGCATTGATACAACCCGGTAGTCAGGAACATTGATCTTTGATGCGATCTCATAGACCAGATCGTCCCCCTCCACTTCACCTTTTTTGTAGGCATGAAAAATCCTGCGCACGATCTCCACATCATCCTCGGTTAGGTCCTTCTCGAGTATATCACGCATCTCAGCGATCTTCTCATCAGAGATCCCAATATTTGGGTGTGGTAGACCTGCCAGGTAAAAACAGCGATCAAGAACTACAAGGGCTTCTTTTCCAAACTGACGATAGATATCGCGTTCTTCAACGATGACAGGATTCATAACCTCTTCGAATCCAAGCCTGAGATACGCCTCACGTAATCGATGTACAGTCTCAAAAACAGGATGTACTCTGCCAGATGGCATGGATCGCCTTGGATACCGATCGTTGATCCCTGCAGAATCGAGATACTCTTTCCCCTCCTGCCAGGCTGACTGTTTGAGTCGTTCAGGATCGAACCTCATCGGTAAAATCTCTGGGAGCGCCTATAAATAGCTAACGATCCCTGACCCAAACTTCTTCGATGATCTTTAGCGCCCGTTCTATATCTGCGCCTGATGTAGCATACGAGAGTCTGACATAACCTCGACCATTGCGACCAAATGATGATCCAGGAGTTGTGACAACCCCGTTCTCCAGGAGTTTACTCACGAAAGCCATCTCATCCTCGACCTTCAGGAACAGATAGAATGCACCCTCGGGGATCGGAAACTCAAAACCAAGCCGATTAAGTCCCCCAACAAGCAGATCCCTTCTTGCCTTAAATTCATCACGCATGCTCGATACACAATCCTGTGGACCTGTCAATGCCTCAAGCGCTGCAAACTGTGAGATTGAACTTGCACATGCCTGGATGTACTGGTGAACTTTCAGCATCTCTTCAATATAATCTGGAGGTGCCCCCATGTATCCAAGCCGCCATCCTGTCATCGAATATGTCTTTGAGACCGCATTGATCGTTACAACATCTTCAGTGAAGCTTGCAGGGCTAACGTGTGACCCTTCATAGATCAGTTCCTCATACACCTCGTCAGAGATTATTGTAAGACCGTAATCCTTTGCAATCTCAGTGTAGGCCCTTATATCGGCGCGATTCTGAACCTTGCCAGTGGGGTTTGAGGGAGAATTAAGTATGAGCACGCGGTCATTGGGCTGAATCTCTTCTGCAAGTGTATCAGGATCGAGTCGGAAATTTTCATCGAGTTTAAGACTCTTCGGGATGCCACCAGCGATCTTTGTGAGTGTGAAGTAAGATACAAAACCTGGATCAGGGATCAGGACGCCATCACCGGGGTTTATGAGTGCTTCGAGTGCGATATGGAGTGCTTCGCTTGCACCAGAGGTGACGATTATATCTTCAACACCCACCTCAAATCCATTGTTTCGAAGAAATTTCTGTCTTATCGCTTCTCTTAGCTTTAAAATCCCTTTTCCATGCGTATATCCTGTAAAACCTGCATCTATAGCCCGTTTTGCCGCTTCCCGCACATGCCTGGGGGTCTCAAAATCAGGTTGACCGAGCCCAAGATTTATCGCATCTGATCCTGCAGCCTCAAATAGTTTTCTGATGCCTGATAGATCGATCTCTCCAAGCTTAGCTGCAAATTTTGCCATAAAAATCTCCTAAACTCTTCCCTGAAGGAGTAGATCGAGTTTTGAACGAATATCATCCGATATTAGATCTGGTGATGTCACAATTGCATTATCAAGTGCATGTCGGCACGCACAGTCCTCATTGATCTCTATTGCAGGTATCACTTCCTCAAGAATTGCTCGCACCGTCGCCTCGTTCTTGATCACATTATTGATCACGGTCTCGATCGTAACATCATCCTCTGCTTCACGCCAGACATCGTAGTCTGTTACGGTTGCAATAATTCCATAGCAGATCTCAGCCTCCCGTGCAAGCTTTGCTTCAGGAAGTGCGGTCATACCGATAATATCAAACCCACATGATCGATAAAAGAGTGATTCGGCCTTTGTTGAGAATTGCGGTCCTTCTATACAGACGTATGTGCCCCTGTGAGTGTTTTTTCCATTTTTTTCTGCCACTTCCAGGAGTAGATTTGAAAGTTTCTCACAGAAAGGATCTTTGAACCCGATATGGCATACAATACCATCTTCAAAGAAGGTTGATGGTCTTGCTTTTGTTCTGTCAAAGATCTGATCAGGTATGACAACATCAAGCGGTTTAAGCTCCTCTTTCAGGCTGCCAACCGCAGAGGGTGAGATGATGTGTGTAACCCCAAGCGACTTCATTGCATAGATGTTTGCTCTTGCATTGATCTCTCCTGGTGCAATTCGGTGCCCCTTGCCATGCCGTGCGAGAAACGCCACCTTCCTCCCTTTAAATTCACCAAGTAGTATATGGTCAGAGGGTTTGCCAAAGGGTGTATCAAGCTCAAGTTCCTGCACGTTCTCAAATAACGATTGATCATAGAGTCCACTTCCACCAATAATTCCGATCTCAGCTTCTGCTCTCATCATAATCGCCCCGTCTCTCTATTATTCATCGTTATTGAGCGACGTTATTAAGGTTATTGCAGACGGTTTGTTCTAAATTCTCTCAGGTATATCTCCTAACCACCTCGATGAGAGTGTCATCATCCACAGGTTTGTTGAGTATAGCATCGCATTCATTTGATGTGACCGCGTTCTCTATATTCTTGCACATCAGGCCCGTTATAGCGATTATCGGTATATCCCGCCATGCAGGGTTTGACTTGATCTTCCTGGACGTCTCAATCCCGGTCATCCCGGTCCCAAGTGTCACATCCATCAGAATAAGCTTAAACTTCTCTCCTCTTTCGAGTAAATTGATCGCATCCTCACCCGATTTAACGCCCACCACACTGTAATCTTCATCTTCGAGTATCAGCGTAAAAAGTTCCCTGATATCTTCATTGTCATCCACAATCAGTATGTCACTCATATTTCTCCCTTCTGAAGGTCTTTCTGTATTTGAATCGTAAATTTTGTCCCCCTACCAACCATGCTCTCAACAGTGATACCACCACCAAGCATCTCTGCGTACTTCTTTGTGATCGGAAGCCCGAGTCCAGTACCATGTTGCTTCTGCGAACCGCAACCCACCTGTTTGAACTCATCAAAGATGCAGTCAATATCCTCTTCCTTGATCCCCACACCTGTATCCTCCACGATGAGACAGATGTGTTCGTTCTGCGCCTCGGTAATTATATTTACACTTCCTTCTTCCGTGAACTTGATCGCGTTGCCGATGAGATTTACAAGCATCTCCTTGATCTTCGCACGGTCAGAGGTCATCATTATACTTTCGGCCTTTTCGACAATTTCCAACCCCTTTTCCTCTGCGAGCGGGCGTGCCAGATCAACTGATTCGTCCACGAGATCTTTGAGGTCAAACTGCGTAATATCAAGTTCTATCTCGCCAGATTCGATCTTTGCGAGGTCAAGAAGGTCATTTATCATTTTTAAAAGTTCCTGAGCATTTCGATATACGATCTCAAGCTGTTTAAGTTCTTTTTCAGGAAGGATTCCCTCTGACTTCTTCATAACACGTTTTGTAAAACCCAGTATCGATGTCATCGGGGTTCTCAGCTCATGTGATACCCGTGCCAGAAACTCTGATTTCAGGTTATCCGCTCGCTGTATCTTCCTGTTTGCCTCTTCAATCTCTCTATTTCGCTCGCTAAGCTCCTTTGCAAGCTCTTCTATACTCGAGTACGCCATTGCATTCTTGATAGCAGTTGCATACTGTATCGCAAAATCCCCGGCGAACATAGTAATGTCCTCATCAATTTTGTCCACAGATCCAAGCTCAACAACCGCAAGAAGATCGTCCTGATAGATCACTGGGATACAGATAATCTGTTTCAGTGAGATTGAGCCGTCCAGTGCACTTATTTCATATCCTTCAAGATTATTTTCCAGCACCACGGGTTTCCGTTTTCTTGCAGCCTCTCCAACCAGCCCCTCGCCAATTTTGAGTTCTCTGTTTCCATTATCTGATACACCAAATGATGTATGAAGTCTTAGAACCCCGTTCTCTGCATCATAGAGATATACACGACCGATCTGACTCCCTGTGAATTTCATCACACCATCGAGCGTCTTCTTCATTAGTGGGTCAAGTTCAATCTCTGAGTTCAGTATCGCTATCACCTTGCCGTATGACTCGATAATCTCTCTCTGACGCTCTATTCTCATCTGAGTGGCTTTTAGTTCTTCGTTTGCTTTCAGAAGTGCATCTTCTTTCTCCTTGAGTTCAATATAACTCTCATTCAGGTCTTCGTTGGCGGTTTTTAGCTCTTCATTCATCACAGCAAGTTCGTTCTCACTCTCCTCGATCTCCCTGAGCCTTCTGTGTTCCTCTCGCAGATCTCTGAATACTTCCATACCACCGAGTATATTTCCATTCTCGTCCTTCACTCTTGCACAACTCATGACCCCCTCGATCTCTGTCCCATCCTTTGCAATAATTGTCCTCTCGATATTCTTTATTGAGAGTTCATTTTCAGGGATTTTTACCATCAGGCACTGATCCCTTACGCATCTATGCTCATCATAGTCTTTTGGTCTGAAAATCTTGTAACACTTGGCTCCGAGTGCCTCCTCTTTTGTGTATCCAGTGAGCTTCAGAGCAGCCTCATTTATGTATGTGATCCTTCCGTTTGGTGCGATCGTAATCGTGGGATCGGGTATCCCATCGAGTATTCCCTCACGGCGTTTCCATACGTTCGCGATATCCTGTTCTGCTTCTTCAAGTCTCTCCAGTGTTGCTTTAAATCTCGAGAGGAGATATTTCAGGGAATAGATTGAAATTACGAAGATGGTAAAGACAAATACCGACTCGATTGCCACTTCCGCCCAGTTGATCTCTGTCGCTGGTGCCCCAAAGAGAAGATGTGGCAGGTCAAGTATTTCATCGAGTGCGATAATTACACCAACAACCGTAAATGCGAGAGCTGTGGCTATATATAATTTCAGACCCTCTTTTTTCAGTACTGTTATCGCGTTCATATGATCAGACCCCTTCTCGTTTAAAAAGCTTTATATAGAAAATCGAGCCCCCTTCAGGGTTATCCTCAACCCATACCTTCCCGCCATGCATCTCAACAATTCTCCTGACCAGTGCAAGCCCGATCCCTGTACCTTTCATCCCTGCACCTTTTCTTGCATCCCTGAAACGATCGAAGATGCGACTTTTCATTTCGTCCGGAATACCATCTCCATAATCTCTGAATGCAAGCGTGTATGCCCCACCATCATCTCTGATCTCTATCTCAAGCCTTCCACCACCATAACTCATCGCGTTCTGGATGAGATTTTCAAAAACAGCAGAAAGAAGGAAAGCATCAGCTTCAATGAGGAATTCACCGTTTGGTTCAAAGATAATCTTCTGAGATTCGGTGACACCTTTATCCTGAAATTTTTCGATCACATTCGCCACAAGCACACCAAGATCCAGCTTTTCAATATTCATCTCATATCTGGGATCCTCTATTTTTGAATACAACCCTGCACTTGTCAGAATCTCATCAATCCGCTTTATGTTCTCATCAATCTTCGCATTTGCATGCACAAGTTTTGGATCATCATAATGAGAATAGAAGCTGTGGTAGCCACTTATCAGCGTAAGATAGTTCTTGAGATCGTGATTTAACATCGAGATGATCGCTTTCTTCTCTTCAACCATTTTTTCTTCCTGTTTTATAATATTGTTGAAAGTATTGACTGCATAGATGCCGAGCAGGAAGACACCAATTGCGATCGAGATGAGTGTCACAACACCGATAGGATTGGAGCTGGTAGCATAGGCGGGATCGAGCGAGAAGAGTTCGTAATGCGGGATCACGCCGTTTGCTTCGAGCATAAATAATCCAAGATAGGATATACCGCATACGATCGCTACGACGATCCCGGCACGCCACGAGTATACAACGTTTGCATAGAGAATTGCGATGAGATAGAAGATAGCCCCTATCCATACAACAGAGCCGAGGAAGTGGATGATCATCGTGAGCAGCGCAACCTCCAGTACAAAGTATAAAAAGTTGATATGCGAGATCTGTATCGAGGCATCGACGTTCTTCATAAATGAGTAAATCATCGTTGAGAAGAGCCAGAGCGCACAGATCACAGACACAGGATAGAGGAGTGGGATCTTATAAATAAGCTCAAGAGTTACAATAATGCTAAAAATACCGATTATTACAACCTGTTTTAGTGTAACAGCCTGTTTTGTTATCTCTACATCGCTATTAAATATTTGCAGGATGGTGTTTTGGTAGTCTGACATAAAAAATGCTCCCCCCTTCTGGGTTATCTTCAACCCATATCGTACCGTTGTGAAGATCGACGAGCCGTCTTGCAACAGATAATCCAAGACCCATCCCAACATAATCTCGTGTCAATGGTGAGTCCACATACTGGACAAAATCCTGGAATATTGCCTCTTTGACCTCGTCTGGTACTCCCTCCCCCCAGTCTTTCACAGAAAGCAATACATGGTCTCGCCCATCGGAATCGATCTCAACCTCAACTCTTTTATCAGGTGCGTTATATTTGAGTGCATTTGTGATGAGATTTGTGAGCACTTTCTCGATAGATCTCCGGTCTGCTTCGAGTACCTGATCTTCTACAGATATCAGAAGGTTATCACTCCATTCATCGTTTATCTCTTTGAGCCGGTCAATCAGGTCATCGAGTATGTCAAGCATGGATACAGACTCGATCTTGAGTTCAAGCATCCCGAGATCCATATTTGCAATCGTCACAATGTCATCTACGATCGATATCATACCATTCATGCTATCCTCTATCGCGCGAATTATGTGATCCTCCTCGCCAACCCGCTCTTTAAGAAGCTCAAGGTACCCTTTCATAATTGTGAGTGGTGTTCTGAGTTCGTGAGCTGTCACTATGAGAAAATTTGTCTTAACCTCTTCCAGCTTTTTCAGTCGTTCATAGTCGTTCAGAAGGTCTCTGAAGTCACTACCCTTAAGTTTGACATCACTCATCGATGGATGGAATTGTGCAAGAATTATCCCCCACTTCGAAAGCCTATGCATTTAGTTCCCCCACAAGCACTATCATAATATACATCATTCTTTAAATAATTTTTTGTTAATATTACAAGAAAAATACGTATAAGCTGTAAATAGAATTTCGAAATTACGTGATCTATCTCACGACGTGCACATTCCTGTTATCTGCCTTTTCACGCACCAGCGGCTTTGTTATATGGCGTCTTGCAGATGGAACAACCTCATACAGCCCGCGTTCAATCGCACGCTCTATTTTAACAGACTCACGTTCCTTTTTCCGTATTCCACAATTCCTGCACCTGAATCCCTGCTCTTTACCCATTGATTTCATGCGTCTGCCACAGATACAGACTGGATTTTGCATAACTTCGGATACAGGTAGGAGAATCTCGATCTTCTCAAGGTTAAGCGTTCTATTCTTGAAACCCCCAAATACTCTGACGCGATCACCAGGAAGCAGTGAGCGTATAACATCCCTGAATGACTTCGTCGGCTCAAAAGCAGCGCATTCAAGCATATTATCGAGTTTGAAGAAGACGTGTCCACCCTGTATCGTTCTGGGTGCAGATGTCACCGTTCCTTCAATGATATATGAGCGGTACTCCTGTAATTCACTTATTGAAGCTTCTATGTAGTGTGCATCAGTCCCCTGATTCGTTAGAAAGAGTGTGTATCGTTCATAGTCTTCAGATCTTATCATCTCGAAGGCTTTGAATATCGAATCGACGTCATCACCTCGTATTCCGAACAGGACAGGATCAGGGGAGTGTGGTGCAAATATAATGTCTCCAAGGCTTCGATCAACCGTGTCCCAGACAAGTGGATACGTTCTGCGATCGGCATTCCATACCGAAGCTTCATCGATCTGACGTTTGGATCCCCATCTTTCGCGCATTCGATATGCAATAAGCTCAAATGTATGATCAGCATCAGAACTGGTGAGAATTTTCCATGCTCCGACTGCAGCAAGCGCACCTATAAGACCTCTTTTATTCTTAAAACCATAAAAATCAATCCCAAGTTCTGCTATAACGCTCATTGCATCCTCGATTGTGAGCAGAGTCTTTAAAGCACGCTCATAGAAGAGTGTGAGTTCTTGTAGCACATCCCCGGCATCCACAAATACAATGCCGGGATTTGTCCCATTATCTTCAAGATTTGCCATCTCAGATACTCGATTGATCACATGTTCTTTTATAAATTTGATGTCATCTGTCTCTATCGCTATCGCAACAGCACCATTTCCACGAGTCTTGAACGGGACAGTTGGATTGAGCCTTACGAGAAGTGGGGGTTTTATGATCTTTCCATATACTCCAAGCTCATCCAGGAGTACTGACGCGAGATAGGTTGTGCACATTCCACGAGGTGAGTCTGTATCGTCGATCCCGATGATCATCTTGAATCAGCGAAAAAGTGGTTTGTACGCCTCCTTAACTCGATCGGTGAGTGAGTAATTCTCATCCCGTAGTCGCCTCAGGAGTGGGAAGTCGAGTTCTGCGATCAGAATCTGTGGGCGGTTCTCATCGGTATATCTTTCAATAACGCCCCATGGTGATGCTATCAGGCTTCTTCCAACGATCTTGTCTCCCCAGGGAGTTTTTCCAACACCACTCGCTTTTATTACAAAATATGTATTGTCAAAAGCTCTTGAGATAAAGATGCAGTCCCTTGCCCCCTTTGTTATATCTGGATTATGATAGAACGATACAACAGGATTGAAGACGATATCACAGCCAAGTATACCGAGGACCCTGCACGCTTCAGGATATAATACATCAGCACAGACAAGTACCCCCACCTTCATCTGATCAATCTCGATAATATCAAAACTGTTTCCTCGAGAAATCCCAAGTTCGAGCTCTTTTGCTGTAAGGTGCACCTTCCGCTGCTTTCCGATCAGTTCACCATCCTTGAATATGAATGCCGTGTTGTACAATAAATGCGCATCAGGTTCGATGAGACATGCTGCAAGCAGTATCTGCTTTTCATGCGATAAAGCCATCAGTAGTTCAAAGGTCTGATCATACGTCACTGATGCAACCGTCTCAAGTGGTTGATCGCCCATCTGAGGAAGGTAAAAATACTCAGGAAGTACCACAACCTTTGCACCCTTGATCGCGGCTTCAGTTACTTTTTTCC
Organism: Candidatus Syntrophoarchaeum caldarius; assembly: GCA_001766815.1. Taxonomy (NCBI): domain Archaea; kingdom Methanobacteriati; phylum Halobacteriota; class Candidatus Syntropharchaeia; order Candidatus Syntropharchaeales; genus Candidatus Syntropharchaeum; species Candidatus Syntropharchaeum caldarium. The sequence continues at coordinate 235,188 of LYOS01000001.1, read as the reverse complement.
TCGCCTCTTCAAGGTTCTCTTCAAAGCTTTGCCCAACCTGCATCTGTACTGCTGCCACACGCACTCAATCACCGGGTCTGCTGCAATTAATTCTACAAAATCCGTGGTACCCTGAAGTATCCATTCTCCCGCATCTTTGTGTTGGATAATGCTTCATCAGCTGTGAGTGATTCGGTGATTTCATCATCTCTGAATACATTGGATAACTCCAGTACGTGGTGGAGGGGGGCGAGATCTGAATCCACGTTATCAAGAACCTGAAAGTAATCAAGTATCGTATCGAGTTCTTTCGCAAGCCGCTCTGCGTCATCACTCTCAATTTTTATCCTTGAAAGCCAGCCCATATGTTTTACGTCTTCACCCGAAATCATAGATTCATAGCAGCAGGTTTATCCATTCAGTGAGCTTGATACAGGTCTCTGGCGTGCATTTATCGTTGCAGTTCATACATGGTGCAAGTGTATCGTTTGCCAGAAGAAATGTGTAATCTTTTGCACCACTCAAAATCGGTCTTTCCTCAGGTACTGCCTTTTCAGATGGGATTAAACGCTCTACTTCGACCTTGTCGTCCTCCTTCTTTGAGACAAACCATACCCGATAGGTTCGCGTATTTCCAACTGTCTCCCACTCTCTTATGATCAAACCCTTGTCTTCAAGCCTTGTTATGATCCTCGAACATGTTCTGCTATCGATCCCGATCTGCTTCCAGATATCACTCTGTCTGATGCCCGTTCCTTCTTCTGATGCAATCAGATCCAGAATCACGTTCTCCAGCATCACATCACCTCAGCTGACGGGGTTTATCAGTACAATATTATTTCCTCTGAGTACTACCGACCCCAGGACGCGTTTTCGTTCTCCCTCTGCAATCTCCGTCGTAGAGGTTAGATAAAGATTCAAATAGTCATCTGCACTCTCCAAAATGCCCTCAAGTATGTTTTTGTCGCCTTTCATCTCCACCTGAACTTTCTGCCCAATCAAGGTCTGGACCTTCTTATTTGGAAACAATATCCCTTCTCCTCCTTGCCACGCAAATTGTATATATACTATCTTTTTGCACTATAAAAGTTTATCTTTGTCCCTGCAGAAGTGATGATGTGAAACATATTCTGGTGATCGGAAACAGAGCGCTTACGACCCCTGAGTTCAGTCTGAATGATATCCCGGGAACGTCAGGGCGAATTGATATTTTGTGCAGATCGATAAATTCGGCATTTCTACTTTCACATGGAATCAGGCGAGATGTTCGTCTTCACCTCCTGATGCGAGGAGAAGGGGATCCACCAAAGATCATAACACTTGATGGGAGGTACCTCCGACATCTAAACCCAGATGAACGGAGTACAGGGGCACTACTCAGGATAGCGTTGAAAAAGGGAGTTGGACTTAAAAGAGGAATGGTGCAGCGAAGTACGCCCGGGATCACGATACGGAGAGGTGACTTTCGTGATCTAATCGAGGATGAAAACTTTGATAATATCATATATCTTCATGAGATGGCCAGTGACATAAGAGAGATGCATGAAAGTCTTGAAAGTCTGCTTCAGAAAGAGACGCTCTTTGTACTCGGGGATCATATCGGAGTGAACGCAGATGATGAGAAGATTCTGGAGGAATTTGGTGCCCAGAAAATCTCTCTCAGTCCCAATGTCCTCCATACAGACCACTGCATCATTATTCTACTCAATGAGATCGACAGGATTGAGCTTAAGTATGACTAAATCCGCCTCCAATCAATCCCGATCTCATCGAGCATCTTGATCAATCGATCTCTTTCGATCTTTTTCATACCTTTCCAGTCGATGAGTGCAACCTCGACGTCTTCTGCGGTCTTTCTGAGCATCTCATCGATCAGATCTCTGTTCAGGTGTTGCATATGATAGTTTGGACAGATATGAGATACTGCACACTCCTCATTGAGGATGTACTTTGTGAACTTCGGTGCATAATGCCCACCACCAAAACCGATTCCCACTTCAAGATCCTCCATCTCTTCAAGCCGATTCATTCCGCTCACAATCACATCTGCAACGAGCCTTGCCGCATCGATGTTCTCCCACTCTGCACTTGAACTTCCAAGCTCCACAAAGACTGAGGGAACCCCGAGCAGTGGTCCATGGTGGGTAACCTCGAGCGAAATATTAAAAGACTCAAATCCAAACCTTTTTCGCTGAAATTCTTCCAGAAATACGCGGTTTGCGATCGCTGAAGCCATCCCAAGAGTGAAAGGTTCCCCTCCAAACTCAGCCAGATGGAAATTGCCGGGTGAATGAACGGTAAAAGATGGTGTCTTACTCGCTGAGCTATGACGTGACGCAAATATTATCAGATCAGTATCCGGGACATCCTCAAGATAAAGGAGGCTCTCACTAACAGCGAGCACCTCCTTCCCTTTTTCTCTCAGGGCATATGCAATAGTTGACCCCGCAGGATCCTGCAATGAATAGACTACCTGAACTCTACGACCTCCGCCAAGTATGGTATGAAAGGTATTTAATCAAACCGCTTCATGTAGTGGTGCTCTATGAACTTCTTGAGCCTGTATGCCATGAATTTGAACATCATGCCCTTGAAGACCATCACTGCTTTATTCTCTCCGAGCGATATGAAAGCGCGTGGATCTGAGACCGTGTTTACAGGTTTATACTTCTTCAATGGCTTGCCTTTGATGAGGTTTGCGATGTTAACAGCTGCGGTCTGCCCCTGCTTCTCTGCCTCCTCGACGTTCTTACCACAGAGCACGCCATCGATCTCAACAGATGCCGCATCACCGATCACGAAGACGTCATCCTTACCCTTGGCCCGCAGGTATTCATCGGTAACAATCCAGCCACGTACGTTCTCGAGGCCAAAAGTGGTTGCTAATGAAGAGCACTGGATGCCGCACGTCCAGATCACCATATCGGTATCGAGTTCGGTGCCATCAGCAAGTACAATATGGCCGCCATCTATGCTCTTTACACCTTTTGAGGTCATAATCTCCACACCTCGATCCTCGAAGAACTTCCTGACATAATTGGATACGTTATCTTTGAACGGAGGTAACACTTTGTCCATCGCTTCAATGAGATATATTTTGGCATTTTTGGCGTTCTTCTCCTTGAAGTAGTCGTTGAGTTCTCCAACAACCTCAACACCGGTTAAACCTGCGCCGATGACCGCGATCTTGACTTCTTTGTTCAGATCGAGTTTTTCAAGGGCTTTCCTTGTTCTCACTGCATCAGCAAGAGTATTGACGGTGTAGGACTTGTCTGCACCAGGTACGCCAAAGAAAGTACACTGTCCTCCAGTTGCGATCACAAGATAGTCATAAGGAATCTCCTCCTCCCCGACTTTAACAACTTTCTTATCGAAATCAACACTCTCAACCGCTTTGTTCACGAACGTTGCATCATGCTTTGCTGCAAATTTAGCTAAGTCCCCGGAGATCTCTTCAGGTGTCACCTTTCCACTCAGGATCTCTGGGTGTGATGCCTGATATTCCAGCCTCGTGCGAGGATCTATCATCGTTATCTCGAGTTCATCCTTTGAGAGCAACTTTCTGATGGCTCCCACAACCTCAACACCCGCAAATCCACAACCAATAACAACAAGCTTCATTATTTCCCTCCAATCAGATTCTTGACTAACTTTTCACCATATTATTTATATCTTTATCGAAATCACTCGTGCTTCAGGCACAATGGTAACGTTAAATAGATATGATCTGAGGTGAAGTTACAAAATTAAATTAAATGAGGGCGTGTGCCTTTCACCCTCTCAACAACCCAATCCTTCTTCCTCTTTGCATCCTCAACCCCCCGATCCACTTCCTTCTTCATCTCATCAAAGTCCTGAGTAGCGACCTCGCCAACGACTTTCTTTATCGGTGTGTAGGCAGATTCTCTGAATCTGGGAGTGAAATCCAGCTCTTTGCCATCGATAACAATTCTTGAGCCATTTCCCTCTGTAACCTCACCAATCACATCCATCCTGACACCAGCATCATGCACAACGTCGAGTATCTTCGATGATAGATCACGAGGAGATATAACAAGCAGCGCATCGAGTGATACCCCAAGATAATCTATTCTGTGCCTTTCAAGAAGGTCAAGGACCCTTTGATTTACAAGCGACCGGATCTTATCCTCATAAAAGAGGAGTTTAACACCTGCAACCTTTGCAATCTCTGCTGCATCTCCTCTGATTCCGCCATTTGTAACATCGCTCATTGAATGGATCTCACGATTGAGCCCGTGCTCTATCAACGCACTGCATGCATCCAGAAATTTCACATTCATCGTCTCCCAGACAATATCCTCCTCGCCATAGTACAGCGCGGTCGTGGAGATAGTACCACCCCCTGCACCCTCTGACATAAGGATCAGGTCTCCGGGTTCTGCGCTTCTTCTTGCCGTGATGCGATCCGTGATTCCAACCGCTCCCACTGCACCCGTCATCCGCTCACCGATCACCATATCTCCACCGATTCGAAGCGTGCTCCCTGTTATAAGTGGAACGCCCGTAAGTTCTGAAATCGCCGCTATGCCTGCTATATGATCGAATATCTTTCCGACATCGCCATCATCCGCGAGATGAATATCTGATAGCATGGCAAGAGGTGTTGCACCCATCGCATAGATATCTCTCAGCGCTGCTCGGGCCACATGAAATCCTGCAATGAAAGGATAGTCGCTCAGTCTTGAGTGTATCCCATCCACGGTAAGAACGATGAACTCACCACCCCCCTCAACAACCCCTGAATCGTCGAGCTCTCTCGAATCAACGACCGCCGAGGTTTCGCCCAGGAGTTCACCGATCTTCTCATGCAGGTAGAAGTCGCCACTGCCCCGAGAGCCAACGCCAAACTCACCCATTGTAACATTCGTGACAGGACTTTTCAGAAGAGCATCTTTCGGGTTGATTGTGGCAGTTGCCTCTTTGATAACGGCCTCTGCGAGTTGTATCGCATAATCCTCACTTACGCGGTCGCCTTTTATTTCAATGATCCGCTTTGAAAGTTCTTTCTTGATGGCATCAGCAGAAACATCCTTTCCAAGCATCCGCTTTGCATATCCTTCAATATCCACAGAAGAACCTTCTGGTCGAGAGATATAAACCTAACTCTACCTGCTAAGTTTTAAATCGCATCCACGATTTCCGGTCTTTCCTTCCCGCTGGTTGTCAGAAATCCGCCACGTGGGATACGTAAAATCGATATCGTCGCATCTGCCAAACTATTCAAGGATTTCTTCATAGATATACTGAAACCCCTGGCTATAGTTTGCCAGTATCTCAGTGAATATCTTTCCATTGGGAACAGCCGATGACATCTGTAACCGAGTCTTTGAGTGCGATCACAGGAGATCTTTCACAGGCAATTTTACACATCAATCCTCAGTTCAGTAATCCGGGGTGAGGTCACTTTTGCTCTTCATCAAAGATAAAAATATCCTCTATTCTTTCCCCAAAAACCTTTGCAATATTGTAAGCTAATTTGAGCGATGGATTGTACTTCCCCTTCTCAAGAAATACAATCGTCTCCCGCCTGACACCCACCTTTTTCGCGAGTTCTCCCTGTGTGAGATTGAACTTTGCTCGTAATTCTTTAATTCGGGTTTTCACACGATTTCGCCCCTTTGATTATGGTATCATCGAAACATAATCCACGATCAGATCCCTACGGTATGAGATAGGCGGTACCAAAAAACGCAGGATATTCTCATCTCGTTTGATTCTCACTCCACATCACCCTTCCAGCTGAAATACCGCACAAAAACAAGAGCAAGAGCGATCATCACAAAGTATATAGCTCCAATCACCTCTGCCACGGTCATCTCAACGACGTCAAGATAGTCCACCCAGAAGAGCACAGAAATAAAGATCAATGTGAGAAACCATGAATAGCTCAGCGCGGCATTAGATATTTTTACCGTCCTCTCATCCTTCTCAGGCAGATCTCTGTATTTGATGAGTCTGATGAGAATGGATGCGATCAAAATTATGCCCACAGTTATTGCTATTGTAACGATGGTTGGATCCAATTTATTCCACAGCAAAGACGATAAAATCGTCCCTAACAACATCAGTATTCCCAGAGCCAGACCATATCCATATTTTCTATCCATACACATCACCTTCAGAAGTTATTTATTTCTAACCTTGTGTTAGATATATATAACATGTAGTATTTAAAACTTTGCGAGAACTGTGATGATCCTGGATGGCATCAAAAAGCACCGGTATGCCTCACCAAGCACATGGGTTATGCGAAACATGGCATAAGCTTACACTCCGCTGCGCAGAGATAATTGCACTGGTGAAACTTCACATTACTGCCAGCACACCGCCGGTTATTACAATGAACTCATTTCAAAACCCTCAGTACCATCCTGATGCATGCCAAATTGACAGCCGCCATGAAGCACACCGCCAGCCGCTCGAATCTCACCAGTATCCTCTTGAATGACTCAATCCAGGCGTTAAATCGCTCCACTGCACTCCTGTTATACACAGCGAACGACAGTGCGCGTAGTGCGAAAATCGCAAAGCAATCTTTCGCATTAATTAATTGCCTTTTTCTCCAACTATTTCAAATTCTGATGGTAGCGAGTATTTTGCCCATTCATTTCTAATAACTCTTGCCTTATGGGAATAAATGTACCCTTGGACATCTTTTACAAAATACTCAGTTGTGACGATAACTCCAGATATAGTAGAATTGTTTTTCAGTAATCGTTTAATCAGAGAGTCGAGTCGCTTGAAATCCCTATCTATCATCTTACGATCTATCATGTTTAAATTAATGTATAGTATTAGACAAAACATTTTTAACTAACAAGTACAATTTACCTGTATGGGACGAAGACCTGAAAAAGAAGTTGTTAAGTGGCTGACCCTGGAAGAGCTGAACGAAGAGATTCGAAGTAGAAAAGTATGCGCAGAAGTCCTCAGAAAACTTTTCTTCATCAAAGAACTCTACAAAGGAGCAGCTGTTCCAAAAGCAGCTAAAGAGGTGGGGGTAAGCAAAGTCATAGGCTATGTGTGGCTTGAGAACTGGAACGAGAAAGGATTGGAAGGACTTAAACCGAATTATGGTGGAGGTAGACCTTCAGAACTGACTGAAGAGCAGAAAGAAGAACTCAAGAAAATACTTGAGAAGAGAGATGACTGGACCACAGGGGAAGTAAGAGAACTCATCAATGAGGAGTTTGATGTTGAATACAGCATAAGGCATCTCAGCAGAATACTGAAATCGTTTGGGATGAAGTACTCAAAACCCTATCAGCAAGATTACAGAAGACCTGAAAATGCTGAAGAAGAGCTTAAAAAAACTTGATGAGCTTGATACTGATCTGAAAGAATGCATTATAGGATTTCTGGATGAGACTTCACCTCAACTCACCTCAAATACCCAACGCTTGTGGTCATTCAATAAACCAGCTGTTAAGAAGAACACCACAAAGATGAGAGCAAATACCTTCGGTTTCTATGCAATAAATGGGGAGAGTGTTGTAGATTTTAAAGAAAATTCAAAGAAGGAATCTGTATGTGAGTTTCTGGAGAGGATAAGAGAAAGAAATCCAGAGAAGACCATAGTAATCATTCTTGATAACTTCAGATCACACTGGGCTAAGAAAACAAGGAGAAAAGCAAGAAAGCTGAACATCATTCTTGTCTTCCTACCGCCTTACTCACCTGATCTAAATCCAATTGAGCAGATCTGGAGAATCATAAAGAGAGTTCTTTCACCTCTCTCCATCAAAACATTGCATGAGCTTAAAAAAGTCATCTCGAAGAGTTTTTATGAGCTAACACAAAGGATCAGCTTTGCAGAAAAGTGGATTAAGAAGTTCTTGAATATTGGTTAAGTTTGTTATGGTAGATACTATATATAACTTTAGGTGTAGATTCGTATAAGGAGAAAATATCAACAACTCAGAATTATATTAATCAACCACACATCGAACTTGTGTTCTTGGTTGATTTAAGAAATAACAAATTTTACTGGACTGGAAAGTCTTACCCAACACCGAACCAACAAAATGGGTTAGTAAGAATTGCAGATTTAAAAACTCACTTCTTTAACTTAGATGTCGGAAAGGTTATGATATTGGGTTGCCATGACTTAACTATATTTAACCCGAGATCTAAAAATGCTAAAAGATGGCGTAAAGACGTGAATGAAAGGTTTAAGAAAATCGCAAAAGAAGAAAAGCCCAAAATTGTATTACAACATCCACACACTATGGTAAAAGTCAGAACTTGGCTTCATTTTCTTTAGACAACTCCATGCATTAAGCCAAGTTCTGACTTTTACCATAGTGTGTGGATGTTGTAATACAATTTTGGGCTTTTCTTCTTTTGCGATTTTCTTAAACCTTTCATTCACGTCTTTACGCCATCTTTTAGCATTTTTAGATCTCGGGTTAAATATAGTTAAGTCATGGCAACCCAATATCATAACCTTTCCGACATCTAAGTTAAAGAAGTGAGTTTTTAAATCTGCAATTCTTACTAACCCATTTTGTTGGTTCGGTGTTGGGTAAGACTTTCCAGTCCAGTAAAATTTGTTATTTCTTAAATCAACCAAGAACACAAGTTCGATGTGTGGTTGATTAATATAATTCTGAGTTGTTGATATTTTCTCCTTATACGAATCTACACCTAAAGTTATATATAGTATCTACCATAACAAACTTAACCAATATTCAAGAACTTCTTAATCCACTTTTCTGCAAAGCTGATCCTTTGTGTTAGCTCATAAAAACTCTTCGAGATGACTTTTTTAAGCTCATGCAATGTTTTGATGGAGAGAGGTGAAAGAACTCTCTTTATGATTCTCCAGATCTGCTCAATTGGATTTAGATCAGGTGAGTAAGGCGGTAGGAAGACAAGAATGATGTTCAGCTTTCTTGCTTTTCTCCTTGTTTTCTTAGCCCAGTGTGATCTGAAGTTATCAAGAATGATTACTATGGTCTTCTCTGGATTTCTTTCTCTTATCCTCTCCAGAAACTCACATACAGATTCCTTCTTTGAATTTTCTTTAAAATCTACAACACTCTCCCCATTTATTGCATAGAAACCGAAGGTATTTGCTCTCATCTTTGTGGTGTTCTTCTTAACAGCTGGTTTATTGAATGACCACAAGCGTTGGGTATTTGAGGTGAGTTGAGGTGAAGTCTCATCCAGAAATCCTATAATGCATTCTTTCAGATCAGTATCAAGCTCATCAAGTTTTTTTAAGCTCTTCTTCAGCATTTTCAGGTCTTCTGTAATCTTGCTGATAGGGTTTTGAGTACTTCATCCCAAACGATTTCAGTATTCTGCTGAGATGCCTTATGCTGTATTCAAACACCAAACTCCTCATTGATGAACTCTCTTACTTCTCTTGTGGTCCAGTCATCTCTCTTCTCAAGTATTTTCTTGAGTTCTTCTTTCTGCTCTTCAGTCAGTTCTGAAGGTCTACCTCCACCATAATTCGGTTTGAGTCCTTCCAATCCTTTCTCGTTCCAGTTCTCAAGCCACACATAGCCTATGACTTTGCTTACCCCCACCTCTTTAGCTGCTTTTGGAACAGTTGCTCCTTTGTAGAGTTCTTTGATGAAGAAAAGTTTTCTGAGGACTTCTGCGCATACTTTTCGACTTCGAATCTCTTCGTTCAGCTCTTCCAGGGTCAGCCACTTAACAACTTCTTTTTCAGGTCTTCGTCCCATACAGGTAAATTGTACTTGTTAGTTAAAAATGTTTTGTCTAATACTATAATCTGTTACCTCTTGCAATTTATTGCGCAAGTTTTCTGTTAAGACTGATTTTATAGATTCTTTTGCTTTAGCAACCAGAATATTTACGACTCTATTGTTAGGATTTTTGGAATCGCCGATCGTTTCTTTAGACACAGACCTTGGCCATTCAAATTGAATAAATCCTCCACACGTTATAATAAATTTTACTTTTTTACCTTTTGGCCATTTCTGGTAGATGTTTTCCAGTAATTTCTTTGCCTCTTCAGGCTCTCCTCTCCAATCATCGGCAATAATTATTCTTGCCAAAAATGGGTTGGGATCTTCCTTTACCTGAATCTTCCAATATTTTGATCCTAATTCTATCATTTTTTGGAATCTATCAACATCTTCTGGATTGTTGGGATTCAAACTGCACCAGATAAAATCTTTGGCAAATAATCTAACAGTAGGTTGCAAACCTAATATTGTTGGTAGAAAATCCCTTAAAGTGTCATACCATGCGCGTTGTTCATCTCTATAAGGAGGATCGTTATCCTTGGCATCAATTTTTTCGCATAACCTTATCCATTTCTCTTTACTGAATCCCAATTCAAGGTTAGTAGGGTATTCCCCCAAAGTTATTTTTCTTGGTAATGTGAAATGTTGTGATTCATCAAACTCTACAATGAATCCCGGATTCGGAACAAAGAAATCGCAATTTGGAAGAGTTTTTGCTTTAACGAAATCTTTATATCCTCTATGATTTTGGAGTTTCTCGTAAATTTTTTTCAATTCGCTATAATATGGAGTGTTTTTAAAATCTTCTGGGAGAGTTCCAACTCTAAACTTATAGTTTTCCTCAACTCTTCCATAAATCTTTTCTAAAAGTTTTCTAATGGTTTCTTTACACTTTGGACATCTTTCACCTTGATGGATATTTGTTCTTTCTCTCTCTTTCTTTGCCTTTGAGAGTTCTATAATATTAAAGCCAAGATTTCTAAGAAAGTCATTTGTTTCTTTCCCTCCGCTAAATTGTGCAGAATCTAATATTTCGCCATTAGCATACTTATTGGCTAATGAAATAACATATTTAGGAGGGTAACATTCTCCATCAAATTCCAAGAGAAATTTCCTTGAATCCCTACCCTTTGGGATTCCATTTCTTTTGATTTCCTCCATTACTTTAATAACGTCTTCTCTTTCTATGTTCTTCGGAATCATAGTAGCCCCGCCTCTGGCGGACGCTCCGCTCGCTCATTTTGCTTATCAACTCATGCCCGAACCCACTTCGCACATCCCCAAAATTTCTCGATATACCCGAACAAGGTTCACATATACATCCCTTTATCTGTAAGCCATCCAGTGGACTCCCTAATCCCACCTACATCCTTCTTACCCACATACGTACTTAGCCGGCAGAAAATATCTGAATCGTCTTTGCGAGACGTCTCATTCCCCAAGCAGCGTTCCAAGATTTATCCCGCTGGTTCCAGAAGTTTCGCCTCGCTGGAATGGCATATGTGGGGCAAGTGCCGCTGCAAGGTTTGCGATTGAGAGTGACTGGAGAATGATCTTACCAGGTCCTGTCAGCTTCACAAGGAAAATCCCCTCTCCACCAAAGAGCATCGACTTGATTCCGCCTGCTGTTGTGATATCATAGTCCACACTCTCATCAAATCCCACAACAGAGCCTGTATCAACCATCACAGCCTCACCTGATTGAAGATCCATCTCAACAAAGTCTCCGCATGCATGGATGAATACCGTGCCCTCCCCGCTAAGTCGCTCAAGGATGAACCCCTCACCGCCAAATAAACCTGAACCAAGTTTCCTGGTCAGTGTGACCTCAAGGTTCACGCCGCTCTCGGCGCATAAAAACGCATCCTTCTGCGCGATGAAGTCATTTCCCTTGAGTGGTATGGCTCGAATCTTTCCTGGTACGTTCCCTGCAAATGCCACATAACCAGGACCGCCCTGGGGCGTGAACTCAGTCATGAAGAAGGACTCACCTGCAAACTTTCGCATAATTCCCTTCAGGAGTCCCCCTCTCGCCTTTGCTTCCATCTGCATATTTGCGCTCATGTGATTCATGGCTCCAGCTTCAGCATACACCATTTCCCCACTGGAAAGATGCAGCGTCACGATCTGAAGGTTGTCACCCGTGATATCATATTCCATGTTATTTAACCGCCTTTAATCGTCCAATTAACTCATTCGCTGTTTTAGAATTACTTCAAGTACACCATTCTTATAGTGCTTCTCGATCCCCTCTTTTTCAACCGCAACAGGTAACCATATCTCCCGTGTATGGATGTTTGCACCACCTGTTGCATGTATAACAAGCATCTGATCCGTAAGATCTACCTGGATCGTCTCTGCATCAACCCCAAGAAGTTCGGAAGTCACATGAACCATCCCATCATAAACATAGAGATCCACAATAGGATCTCGTGGTGGTTCATGGGTAAATTCTTCGGGCAGATCGATCACAACCTCACGAGATCGTCCGTCTTTATTCTTTGTGTGTTCAATCTCATCTATCAACGTCTTCACAACCTCATCGAGATTGAGATAGAGATCCAGAAGTTCTCTTTTCTCTTCTATATTTATCCCCCCTTAAACACAGCACTCACATCAGGCATACATCGCAAGTCCGACTTTCCCCTTTGAGTCTTCAAATTCTTTTGCCTTTGCAAGTGCATTATCTATATGTTCCTTTCTTATTATTATACTTTTTGCTTCCTCTGCCGGAATATCCTCATCTGGATGCGCCCTTATGTATTCTCGTATCGCATTCATAAGAGCCTGACGACAGATGAATTCGATGTCTGCACCTACAAAACCCTCAGTAATCTTTGCAAACCAATCAAGATCCACATCATCCGCAATCTGTTTACCATGCAGGTGAACTTTTATTATCTCAAGCCGCGCTTCTTTTGTTTCTGGGGCACCAACCTCAATCCGTTGTTCGATCCTGCCAGGTCTAAAAAGTGCTGGATCCAAGAGATCTGGTCTGTTTGTCGCAGCGATCACGATGACATCCTTCAAATCTTCTATGCCATCGATCTCAGAAAGTATCTGGCTTATAACACGCTCTGTAGCGCTTGAATCGAGCGTAGCACCCCTTGAGGTTGCGATCGAGTCTATCTCGTCGAAGAAAATGATTGATGGTGCTGCCTGCTTTGCTTTTCTGAAGATCTCTCTGACAGCCTTCTCACTTTCGCCAACCCATTTGGAGAAGAACTCGGGTCCCTTAATGCTGATGAAATTTGCGCCCGACTCATTCGCGACCGCCTTTGCGAGCAGCGTCTTACCGGTACCAGGAGGACCATAGAGTAGGATACCTTTTGGAGGTTTTGCACCCACTTGCTTGAAGAGTTCAGGATACTTGAGTGGCCACTCAACCGCCTCCTTAAGTGCTTCCTTGACCTCGCTCAAGCCGCCTACATCATCCCATCTCACCTTTGGTATCTCGAGAGAGACCTCCCTCATGGCAGACGGTTCGACATTCTTCAACGCATTGAGGAAATCACTCTGGGTTACGGTCAACTCATCGAGGATCTCCTGCGGGATATCTTCATCAAGATCGAGGTTTGGTAAGATTCTTCTCAGAGCATGCATCGCAGCTTCTTTGCAGAGCGTTGCAATATCCGCGCCCACAAATCCATGTGTCATAGCCGCGATTGGTTCAAAATCGACATCTTTGTCGAGTGGCATACCTCTTGTGTGAATCTGGAGGATCTGCAGCCTTCCGAGCTGGTCGGGTATTCCGATCTCGATCTCACGGTCAAAGCGCCCACCCCGTCTTATCGCCGCGTCGAGTGCATCAGGTCTATTTGTTGCAGCGACCACAACAACCTCGCCCCTCGACTTGAGTCCATCCATGAGTGCGAGAAGCTGTGCCACAACTCGACGTTCAACCTCTCCCGTAACTTCACCGCGCTTTGGCGCAATTGAATCGACCTCGTCGATGAAAATAATGGATGGGGCGTTTTTTTCGGCATCATCAAAAATATCACGTAGATGTTTCTCTGATTCACCGTAAAACTTGTTCATGATCTCGGGTCCACTGATCGAGATGAAATTTGCGTCCGTTTCACTTGCAACAGCCTTTGCAATTAGTGTTTTGCCTGTACCAGGTGGTCCATGAAGCAGTACTCCACGAGGAGGCTCTATCCCAAGTTTCTGGAACAAACCAGGGTGTCTGAGTGGTAGTTCAATCATCTCCCTGATAAGTCCAATTTCTCGTTTCAGCCCACCAACATCCTCATAGGTCATGCGTGATCCATATTGTTCAGGATCGAAGGTTCGTTCCCGCAATACGATCTCGGTGTTTTTTGTGACGACAACGATATCCTTTGGTGTGGTTGAAGTTACCAGAAATGTCAGCGGGTTACCGAGCATCTCAAGCCGAATATTCTGGCCCTTTGTGAGCGCCCTCCCTTCAAGTATCTTGAGGAGGTATCGATCTCCTCCCACGATCCTCAGATGTTCTGTAGGTGATATCGCAACTCGAATCGCTTCTTTTGCATCAACCTTCCTGACCACGACCTTATCGTCTATTCCAACTCCAAGATTTCCTCTTATGTTGCCGTCTATTCTTATAACAGCTTTACCTGTATCATCCGAGTAGCCAGGCCATACGACCGCGGGAGTTCTTGACTTACCGATGATCTCGATGACATCTCCGCTAACAAGGTTGAGTTTCTGCATCACCCTGATATCGATCCTGGCAATTCCTCGCCCTGCGTCTCTGTGGTACGCCTCCAGTACCTTCAGTGTGACCTCCGCGTCTTCCATAAATCTCCTATTCACTCAATTGGTTCAAATCTATCTTCAAGTTTCTTCAGGACATCTGGTAATGTTGTGTACTCCATATCCTCCATAGGTAGCCTGTGCGGCTCAAATGGACCGTGCCTTCGCATATAAGTCGCAATCGTACCTGCAATCTGCCTTGCTTCATCAAATCCTGGATCATCAAATAGATCAACAGGTCCAATAAGTCTGGCGTTTGAGATCTGGAATCCTGCTGCAATGACCCTTGGCGGTCCATCAAACCGGGTGCACCTTGCATTGTCAAAGCTTACAGGCATCAGAGGTCCGTTGTGGCTCCCTCGCATCCATCCACTCACCAGGTGTGGGAATGCAAATGGTTCAAGCACCTCGCCGAGTGCGGGCAATCCTGACTGCGCCCTCACAAGCGCCACGGGATCATCCTTACCTACATACTTGCCCGCAGTCTGGAACAACTTCTCGGTGCTTATCGCAGCCACTGCTTCATCAGATGGAAGTGGACTTGACTCTTTCGGATATACCCGTTTTATAACATATCTGCTCTTTGCACCGATCAAAGCAAGCATCTCATACATCTCCTCTGGTGCATTCATGAAGACCCGTGTGTGCTCCTGTATGTCCCATATCTCAAATTTGAAACCTGCATGAGCAGATGGGTCTATAACAAGCCCTGCTGTGTTGAATGGATCAGCGAATATCCTGAATATGGGTAAGTTGAACGCACCTGGTTCGGTTTTATCCATCATGTATGCAACGAGTGGTTCTCCCTTTCTTTCTGTGAACTCAAGCTCGGCGATGCCTGGCCCCATGCCTTTAACGTTGCCGCTGAATGCATCAGCAAGCATATCCTGGCCCGCACCATATAGTTTTAACTCCTTTGCAACATTGGTTCCTGCCACAAAAGTATCCCATGCGAGTTTATGAATCTCTGGGTTGTCAACACCTTTTGTGTGTCCCATCATAAGCTGCAGATCATCGCCTGCTGCCATCACTTTAAAATCAACCAGTAGCCCTGATTTGAGTGCATCAGTCAGTTTTTCTTCAGCAAGCTTAATCAAATCAGGATGTACACTCGCATGTCCAGGATAACCTCCAATATCTGCCTTTATCAAACTTACAGTCGTCTTTGACAATTGGTCACCTCCAATTTAATTATCATCATCACCAGAAGTTATAAGATTTTCTAAGCACGTCTATCAATAAACGCCACTTCAAATCCGACTTTCCATCCCATCGAGTATCCCCTGCACCATCCCACTGTGCTTACACACACCCTCGTCATCATCCCGTGTTGCGCCAGCGCAGTGTGAGAGTACATCCATCATCCGATCTGATAAAGCATCCAAACCCTCGTTCTCAAGTTCAACGAGAAGATTTGATGCCTGTATATTGAACCTCCTGCATAGCGCACCACCTCCACCTTCAACCACAGATCTGTGGAGTTCGACAAGTTCAAGTACCTGTATCTTTATGTTCTCATTCATTGATTATAACCTCTTTCCCAACTTGTTTGCCAACAATTCTAATTCGACCACCAAAATCTGCTTCAAGCTCATTTCCTTGCTGTATTCGATCAAGAAAAACCGCAATCGCAGCAAGTTCTGAGTGAGGCTGATTTGTAATTGCAACATTCCAGTCAGAACGCTCGTAAATACTAAATGGGACTTTTTCTGCCCCGATTATAACAAGAAGATCCTTTGGGCAGTTCCTGATCTCATCCTCAAGGTTCAGGATACTTTCCCCATACATCGTCAGATGAACAACAGCACCTTCCCATTCCTTCAGAACGTCCTGCCATCTACATCCACTCTTTACCCAGAAATCTCCGCCCCAGCGGGATACGACATCACTGATGCTTTTTTCAACTTCACGATCTTCTGAAGTCAGGATCATCCCTGAAGCACCAAGTGCCCGCGCAGCAAGCCCAATATGTGTTGTAATGCGCTTATCTCGCCCAATCCTATGCCCGATCCTCAGGATAACAATTCTTTTTCGATTCATCTATAGTATGTTCTGAATGATCCGTCCATAAGCAGGTCTTGCTACAAGCACTCCGATCAGAACACCAACGATGATGATGATTGCAAACCCTTTGAGTGCCCCAAAGCCCATCCATACAAGCGGGCTCATCGCTATGACGGTGGTTGCAGCAGCCGCGAATATGATTGCAAATGCACCTTTGAGTCTGCTCAAAAACAGACCCGATGTCGGAATCTCTCCTCTACCGAGTACTTCATCTGTGATGATCACAAGGTGATCGACGCTTGTCCCAATGACAGCAATGATACCTGCGATCGAGGCGAGATCGAGCTGCCAATTGATCAATGATGCAAACCCAAGCAGGATCACAACCTCACTCAACATTGTTGCGATCATTGGGAGGACGATCTTTGGCTGTCGATATCTCAAATAAATCACAAGCCCGACAACGAGTATGGCAAGAAGTCCAGCGATTGCGGTCTGCTGTCTGAACTTTTCACCAAGCGGCGCAGAGATGCTTATCGGTACGCCAAGTATCTTGACATTAACAGGAAGTGCCCCCGCTCTCAAATGGACAAGAAGGACCTTTGCCTCGTTAAGTCCCTCATCTCCTATACCGGTTGATGCCTGAAGACTGTAAACCGGAGACTTGACAATATCCTTTGCGAGCTGATCAGAGAACGGAGCACTGTAGATGACCTCATCATCCAGTAACATCACAACCTCATGATTTACAGGGTCCTGGACCACGCCATACTTGAGCGCAGCATCTCTCAATGCCTCCCCACCTTTTACACTTAGATGAAAAGATGCCCCCCATGGCGCATCATCTGTATGCCCGGTCTTTCTTGGTGCGAGGTCAACGGATGTGATCCCCTCTGACCCATAGAAGACATGCACCGTGATATTTTCAATCTCATCGAACTTCATACCCTTCTGAATTGCACCCGCACCTCCTGTTGTCTGAATTCTGATCTCAAACTTACCTGGCTTTCCAACAACTGCTCTGGCAGTCTCGATGTCAGCGCCCGGAAGATCGACAAGGATGTACTTATTTCCTACTGTACGCGTGTGAATATCCTTGAGTCCGATCGTATTGATCTTGTCATCGATCACCTGCTTTGTAACATCCAGTGTCTGAGGGGTTACGCCTTCAATGAAGATCTCCTTTCTTTCTTCATCGAGCGCAATTTTTGCACCAACCTTGGCAAGCAAACTTTCGAGATCTTCTTTCTCAACTTCTTTTCTTATCTCATAAACCCAGTGATCTTTATATCTGGTGTATACTACCTCTGTATCAAGCTGCTTCTGGAGGTAGGTTGACATGATCGTCTGAGGAGTTGTCTCGATCGTTACCCTGGAACCTCCTTCAAATGGTGAGACAGTTGCATTTCCAAGCCCAAGGTTTGTCATCTCCTCCTGGGTAACGCTGGCAGGTGTTGTGAATGTGATAGATTCATCATCCGACGAGGTTATCGTGATCGTGTTATTCAGAAGATCTTCCATCAAGGCACTGAAGACCTTATCGCGGTCAAAATCAATATCAACAAGTACTCCTTCGAGTTTGAGCTGGATTGATGTCCCTCCGACAAGCTCAAGCCCGTATTCCAGATTCGATCCGAAGTGTGGTTCAGGAGTCGTTGAGTAAACAGGATGTATTGCTATGATCGATGCGAGAACAAGCAATATCAATGCAACTACCCGCACGTCCTTGAAGATCTCTCCTTTCATGCTAATTAATCAGCCTGTCACTATAAAAATCTTTTTGGGTAACGCTGTACTTGTAGCGTTTCGGGAAATATAGTTCCATCATTGTATCACTGAAGTATTTATCCGTCATACCTGCGATAAAATCACGAACAATCTCGGCATTTGATGTTTCATCCGCGTACGATGGGTTTTTATCCTTTATAAGATCGATGTGGTGCTGGAAGATCCTTGAATCCCGTTTATCTGCCTCAAGGTCGTGCAAAAACTCTCCGAACATCAGTCTGAACATCTTTTCGATCTTATCAACCTCTCTGTTCACAACAGGGTTCTCATAGATCTTTTCATAGTTGAACCGCTTGAACTCATCGAGCGCCTCTGCGACCTCTTTACTCAGCGAGATATAATCACACTCCCAGCTATTCTCGATTACATCAATTATCAGCGTGTTAACGATGTCCCGATTCTCATTGCCGATCACTTCCGCACAACGTTCAGGAACTTCATCCCTTTCAATCAACCCCACCATGATCGCATCCTCAAGGTCCCTTCCGATATAGCTTATTGTATCTGAGATCCTGACAACACAGCCTTCAAGCGTCATTGGATAGTTACCAGGATCCCCCTTGATCATCGACTGAATCTCACGATCGTGATCATTCCACGTCTTACCCCGATCTGGCTTCAGTACCTGCTCATGGGTCTCGCCGTTGTGACAGAGAATCCCATCGAGCACCTGCAGCGTGAGATTCCAACGCTCTATGTGGTCAAGTGAGATCACACTCTGGACATTGTGGCAGAATTTGCCGATTCCATTTTCTTCACAGATCTTTGATAACAACTTCTCTCCTGTGTGTCCAAACGGCGCATGCCCGATGTCATGCCCAAGTGCTATCGCCTCGATCAGATCTTCATTAAGTCCCAGCGAGCGCCCGATCTGTCTTGCGATTTTTGATACAAGCTGGACGTGAAGTACTCTGTGAGTTATGTGATCATTCTCAACAAAATAGAAGACCTGTGTCTTGTCAATATATCGAGTATATGATCTTGAATGGATAATTCGGTCCGTATCTCTTGAGAAGGAGGGGCGTATATCCTCCTCTTCCGCCTGTCTGCGTATCCCCTCCTCGCTACCGGTTGAAACAGGTGCAAGTGATGCCTCCCGTCTGAGGTTAAGGTGCCTGAGCTTCTCAAATAGATCTTCTCGAATCTTGCGTCGCACGGGATCCGCCCCCTTATCTTTAAGTAATTTTAGATATCTTAAATGAGTTATGTTAAGTCGGGATATATACGAGATCTTTACATCCTTTCAGGGCGAGGGTTCGCTTGTTGGTAGGAGACAGATCTTTGTCAGGTTCAGCGGATGCCCACTTAATTGTTTTTACTGCGATACTGTGGATGCACGGATCAAAAACCATTCGTTACCTGATACAAACCCGGAGAAAGTGATAAGTGAGATAAAAGCGCTTGTAACTCCCGATCTTCATAGCGTCTCATTCACAGGAGGTGAGCCGCTTGTATCCCCCAATCTGCTAAAAAAGCTTGCATCATCCTGCAAAAAGCTTGATCTCGCATGTTATCTCGAAACTGCAGGTATTGATGCCAGTATATTCACAGAAGTTGTAGATTTCTTCGATTATGCAGCGATCGACCTGAAACTTCCCAACCACAGGGCGGTTCTTGGGATTAATGCATGGAAAAAATTATATCACGAGGAACTTGAGTGTATCAGGATAGCAAACAGATCAGGGCTTCATACGATCGTAAAGATCGTGATAGTCGATGATACAACGCATCATATGCTTGCATCCATCTGCCGTGATATTGCAGAATACGAGATAGACCTGGTTCTCCAGCCGCTCACCGGTAGCAGAAAACCCTCGATTGAGCTTTTGTTTGGGCTCTCAGAGGTTGCAGGATCTTATCTGGGCAAAAAGGTGATGGTGATCCCACAGGTTCACAGGTTGTACAGGGATGGAACTGAGAAGGAGTTCAGGTAGGTTTGTTGTTACAGG
Source organism: Candidatus Syntrophoarchaeum caldarius (assembly GCA_001766815.1). Taxonomy (NCBI): domain Archaea; kingdom Methanobacteriati; phylum Halobacteriota; class Candidatus Syntropharchaeia; order Candidatus Syntropharchaeales; genus Candidatus Syntropharchaeum; species Candidatus Syntropharchaeum caldarium. Next base: position 214,988 of record LYOS01000001.1, on the reverse strand, counting down.
AAAATATAAATCTTATGGAGGCGATTTGAGGGCTGCTGGGTTGATATTATGGTCGGAAAAGTTTATCTGGTTGGATCGGGTCCAGGCGACCCTGAACTTCTAACGATAAAAGCAAGGAGATTGATTGATGGCGCAGATGTGATAATTTATGATCAGCTCTGTGGTGAAAAGATCATAAGTTCATTTCCTGAAACTGCTGAGTGTATATCTGTAGGTAAGTTTGCGTCAAAGCACACGCTACCGCAGGAAGATATAAACAAACTCTTAATTGAGAAGGCTAAACATTCAAATGTTGTTGTGCGGCTGAAGGGCGGTGATCCGTACGTCTTTGGTAGGGGAGGCGAGGAAGCAGAGGAGGTTACTGCTGCAGGGATCGAAGTAGAGGTTGTGCCAGGGATTACATCAGCGATTGCAGTCCCTGCGTATGCAGGTATTCCTGTAACCCACAGAGATTATGCATCTTCGGTCACCTTCATCACAGGGCATGAAGGTGAGCACAAGGATGATGAGATACTCGAATGGGATATTCTTGCCAGATTGAGCGGTACTCTTGTAATTTTAATGGGTGTTGGTGGACTTGAGCGAAATACATCGAGACTGCTTGAATCTGGCAAATCACCCGAAACACCTGTTGCGATCATTGAGAATGGTACAAGGAAGGATCAGCGGGTTATAACAGGCACACTCGGTAATATCACAGAGATCGCAGAAGATTGTAACCTGAAACCACCTGCTATCATCGTGATAGGTGATGTCGTAAAACTCTTTGGGGTCATTCCTCAGAATCCGCTCTGAGCGCACTGATAAATCGGTTTTTGATCTTTACAGGATCGAGATCGATTACAGGAACGTCTTCCCAGCTTTTCTCTGACTTTGCAACGATCAGAGTCAGGTTATCAGACCTGAGCGCATCAGAAAGTTTTGATTCAAGCTCGTTCACATCATGGACAGTTGCCACATCCTTTATCCCAGCACCCTCTGCCACAGCTGCAAGATCGGTAACTCCTGCGGTGAATGTTGGCTGGAAGCCTGTCGATGAATGTGCCTCGTTATCCACGATCAGGATTGTCAGGTTGGCTGGTGCTATGTTTGCCGCTGTTGCAAGTGACCCAAGGTTCATCAGGATCGAACCATCGCCCTCTATAGCGATTATTTTCTTTGCTGGTAACGAAACCGCAAGCCCAAGTGCGATCGATCCACACATTCCCATCGATCCAAGCATATAGAAGTTTGCATCCCTGTCTCCAATATGATAAAGTTCCCGTGATGTAAAACCGATATTCGAGATGATAAACCCCTTTGTTTCCACTGCAACTCTGAGTACAACTCTCAGAATATCAACTCTCTTCATCCCATAGCTCCTGTTCAAGCAGTATCGCCATTATACTTGAATTTGAGATTGCATCTGCTGCAAACTTCGTTATTGAAGGAATTTCTGATCGTTTCGAGATACAGCAATATTCGATCTCAAGTGCTTCAAGCAGGGGAATGATTGCATCACCCATCGGTATCTGAGCCGCAATCTTCTCTCCCTTTCCACCCCTGTGACTCATCATTATAAGGAGTGGCATCTCGTAAAAACGTGTCAATGAGAGCAGGGCATTGATTGAGTTTCCAAACCCCGAGTTCTGCATCAGTATGGCTGGTCGCTTCCCACCAAGGTACGCACCAGCGGCAATTCCCACACCCTCTTCTTCTCTTGTAAGCGATATATGAGTGATGTGATCCTGGCGGTCTTCAATGATTTTGATGATCCCTGCAAGCATGTTGCATGGGAGGCTACATACAAGATCGATCCTCCCAGCAATGAGTGCATCAACGATCACATCATCGATTGAACCACCAGATAACATCAATCATAGCATGGAGCGGAATCTGTTATATAGTTAACTGGCACGTCCAGATTCGAATGTATGTTGTCAAATTCTCTAAGCTGGTTATTTATTATCCATCTGGGCAAGTTGTTCCATTCTTGCAGCGGTTCTGGCAAGCCCCGAGGGTTCATCTGCAGCAACCAGTGATGCGATCTCATTACTCAGAGTGAAGATCGCACGCTTGTGATCGGCTTTACTACGATGAATTTGAAGGGGTGATATATTTAACTGACCGTACTTTGAGAATTCATATCCGCCGACTTCTTTCTCAAAGTAGTCTTTAAGCTGTACCAGAAACATATGAAATTGGATAAGCTCTTCCTTATGCATCCGACTCACTCCTCCAGTATGTTATTGATTAACCCGCACGAACCACTACTGAAGATCCTAATAAATAAATTTTGTAGGAAAACAGATGCTTAGCTTATCATTTATAAAGATTTCGAACTAATTAACATCATTTTTAAAATACAACTGCTCTCCTCTACCACTTTCCAAACTTTATCGTGACACGAAAGTATAAGTAGATATAAGTAGATTAAACCTCATGGATCGGAATCTGTTGAGCATAGCGATCGTTGTGGTGTTGTTTCTTCTCTTTGCAGGGCTTCTTGCCGTATCTGGCGGTATCAAAGAGGAATCACACCTCTGGATCAGGAATATCGATATTATGGCAGATGCGGTCGATGAGAGTGAGGTAAACATCACAGCGATAATCATGGTTGAGCATGAGGGGGACGCGGCGAGTGATGTTGAACTTCTCGCAAAGCTATACGATGGGGAGACCGGGTTGCTACTTGATGAGAGATCTGCGCCCGTTGGCACGATCGAGTACCAGCGTTATATGGATGCTAAGGGTGTGATGCAGGAGAAGAAGGTGATTGTTATAGAGAAGGGTAAGGGAACAGTTGAGACAAGGCTACCGTTTACAGTCCCGCGCGAGGGATCGTATCGGGTGAGTGTTGAGCTATTTGAGGGTGATAAATTTGTTACGAGCCGGGAAGCCAGGATTTCAGGGCTATCCACACTTGAGGTAAAGGGCGACGTTGCACTTAAGATAAGGGATGTTGACTTTGCTGTAAACGGCAGTACCGGTGATCGCACACTGATTGATGCCACTGCATACATCGAGAATCTCAAGTCAAAGGATACGCCCCCACTCAGGATGCTCATAAAGGCAGAGGATGAGAAGACAGGGCTTCTTGTGGATAAGATCGAGGTTGATGTTGGCACACTCACTGGAAGTGGGACATCGGTGAGATCTGCAAGACTCAACCTTTTGAGTGAACGGGACCATCTGATTGATCTCACAATATGGAATGGTGATAAAATCGTTGCAGAGGGCTATGGAATGGTGGCTTTGAGTCCGTTTGGCGATAGAACCGAGTTTATACCTGTTACAGGCACGGTTGTTGAGAAAGAGCCCGAGATCAAAGTGGAAGATTTTATAGCACCGAGACCTGTACCAACACCAGACGTAGAAATGATACCTTACGGGATGGATGGTATGGCACCACGCGCTCCGGGATTTGGCTTAGCAGGCGTGATCTTTGCACTATTGATCGCTCTACTGGTGAGGAGGGATAAACATGGCAAATAATCTTCACAGGATCTTGAAGTTCGCAACCGCAGGCATACTCATTCTGCTTCTTCTGATCGCAACACTCACATTCTATTTCAGCGTGCTTGATGTAATAACAAGGCTCTTTGACTACAGGTACAGCTCGATTGTCGAGGCTGGATTTGCACTATCAGTTATTGCAGTATCGTGGATACTTTTAAAACAGATTGTGAGGATGGAGGAATGATCAGTTATGTCAGGAAAGAAAGAGGTATGGATAAAAGCAGATGAAGGGGCGTGGGAAGTAGATAAGAAGCCCAGAATTACAACTGCACTTGAATCAGGGGTTGACTGTGTCCTTGTAGAGGAGAGTGATGTTGAGAAGGTGCGTGAACTTGGAAAGATCAGGGTTGCAGCCTTTGGTGACAGTCCTCACGCTGATGTCATCGTTGTTGGGAGAAAAGGAGAAGGTGACGGCACCATAGAGCTTCCAGAAGATCTGTCAGCGTCAAAGGATCTTGATACACTCAGAGAACTTTCAAAGGAGAAGTACACCACTGCATCTTTTGTTATAATCAAGAACAAGGATTATGAACGGCTTGCAGCCGAGCTTGCAAAGGCTTCTGATTACCTGATCGTGATTGGGACAGACTGGAAGGTAATCCCTCTTGAGAACCTCATCGCGGAGCTTCAGGACTATGATTGCAGGATCATCGCAGGGGTGAAGGATGCTAAAGAGGCTAAACTTGCTCTTGAGACGCTTGAGCACGGTGCAGATGGGATACTTCTTGATGCTGATGACCCGTCCGAGGTTAAAAAAGTTATGAGTGTGGTGGAGGAGGTGGGTAGAGAACGTCTACCACTTCTTGCTGCAAAGGTCATCAATGTGAAGCAGCTTGGGATGGGGGATCGTGTCTGTGTCGACACGTGCAGCATGATGAAACTTGGAGAGGGGATGTTGATTGGCTCTGCTGCTGATGCATTCTTTCTGGTTCATGCAGAGACTGAAGAGAGCCCGTATGTTGCATCACGCCCTTTCAGGGTGAACGCAGGAGCGGTACATGCCTATGTGCTTGTAGGCGAGAAGACCCGCTACCTTGCAGAACTCCAGTCAGGTGATGATGTGATGGTGGTTGATCGTGATGGCGGGACAAAGAATGCAATTGTTGGGCGCGTCAAGATTGAGAAGCGTCCGTTGATATTGATCGAGGCGGAGGTCGGGAAGCGGCGGTTGAATACGATCCTCCAGAACGCAGAGACGATAAAACTCGTTGCACCTGACGGCACACCGATCTCAGTTGCGGATATTAAGGTTGGAGATGAGGTGCTTGTACACCTTGAAGAGAGTGGAAGACACTTCGGGATGAAGATCGAGGAGACAATAATTGAGAAATGAAGTCGTACATCGAGTGTGTTCCCTGTTTTCTCGATCAGGCTGTAAGGTGTGCACAGATCGTTACAACAGATGACCACCTCAGAGAAGAAATCATAAAAAGAGTGCTTCTTAAGCTATCAGAGGTCGGGACCACGAGATCACCTCCTGAGGTTGCCCCATTGATCTACCGTGTGATCGAGGATCTCACAGGATGCGATGATCCCTACATCGAACTCAAGCGAAGATCAAACAGGATCGCAAAGAAGATGTATCCAAAGTTCAAGCGAATCGTTGAAGGTGGAGACAACCAGCTTGAAGCAGCCACCAGGCTTGCAATAGCAGGGAATATCATCGATTTTGGGGCTGCTTCGAGCTTTGATGTTAACGGGACGATCAAAAGGGTAATGGAAGCGGATTTTAAGGATGGTGAGCTCGAACGATTTCTCGAGAGGCTTGAATCATCAAAGAAAGTGCTATATATCGCAGATAACGCAGGTGAGATCTTCTTCGATCGATTGCTTGTAGAGGAACTTTCAAAGCTTGATGGGATCAAACTCAAGTTTGCTGTGAAAGAACGCCCGATCCTGAATGATGCGATGCTTGAAGACGCCGAGTTTGCAGGAATGGATGCGTTTGCAGAGGTTATAACAACCGGTGCTGGAAGTCCAGGGGAGGGCCTGAGATACTGCTCTGATGCATTTGTAGATGAGTTCAGATCCTCTGATCTTGTGATCAGCAAGGGTCAGGGAAATTTTGAGTCGATCGCGGGACATATCCATGATGAGCATGTATTCTTCCTCTTCGTTGTCAAGTGTTCTGTTATAGCAAGGATTACAGGAAAAGAGGTTGGTGAGATCGTATTGCAAAATGGAAGAGGTGTAAATTATGATTGACCTTCATACACACACGCTACTTAGTGATGGTGAGCTTGTACCGAGCGAACACTTCAGACGTGCGTTAGTTAAAGGTTATACGGTAATCGGGATCGCGGATCATGTTGATTTCTCAAATATCGAGTATGTGGTTGAGGCGGGACTTAAGGCAAAGCGTGAGAATGAGTGGGAGATTGAGGTTGTAGCTGGCGTTGAGCTGACGCACATCCCACCTCAAAAGATCGGAAAGATCGCATCAATGGCAAAACGCCTGGGTGCAGAGATCGTTGTTGCTCACGGTGAAACCCTTGCAGAGCCTGTTTGTGAGGGTACGAATCATGCATCCATTTTGTCAGAGGATGTTGACATACTCGCTCATCCTGGTTTGATTGCGAGAGAGGATGTTGAACTTGCAAAGGATATGGGAATCCTTCTTGAGGTCTCAGCCAGATGTGGGCATAACATCGCAAATGGGCACGTTGTGAGGCTTGCAGAGGAGGTTGGGGCAGAGCTGGTTTTAAATACGGATGCACATGCACCTGAGGATATGATCGATGATCTGTTTGCCAGGAAGATCTTGATGGGTGCTGGTTTGAGTGAGGGGAGGGCTGAGAAGGTTTTGAGGGGGGATTTGGCGTTGAAAGAAATAATCAAAGATATTTGAATGATTAAATTGGTAACGATATCGAGGACAGTAGAATCCCAAAAGACAAATATTGGCATTTCTCATCGCAACTTAGTTTGCAAAGTTAGGTTTTTGACTATAAACATACCTCAGATTTTTTATTAACATTCTGCTTACCGTACGTACGGTAAATAATTAGAAGTCTTTATCTATGCAAAGATCGTAGAGCTTTTGGAGATTTTGATGTATGAGTAAAGCAGAACAAAACGCTGGTAAAAAGGATGAGAAAAATATCGTAACTTCCTTCTACAAAACATTCAGAAGTTTCACAAAAGAGCTTCCAATATTGTTTGGTGTCATACTACTTTTGGGTCTTTTCAAAACCTTTGTCACAGCTCAGATGATCACGTCTGTATTCACAGGAAATCTATCAGGAGATACTGTTATCGGTGCACTTATCGGTAGCATCTCGGCTGGAAACGCTATCATGAGTTATATAATAGGAGGAGAACTTCTAAAAGATGGTGTCAGCCTCTTTGCGGTAACAGCATTCATCATTGCGTGGGTCACGGTTGGTTTGGTCCAGCTTCCAGCAGAGGTGGCGATTCTTGGAAAGCGGTTTGCCATTTTTAGAAATATTTTGAGTTTTATTTTCGCTATATTCGTTTCAATAGCAACTGTTATGACATTGATGGTGATCCGGTGAAGGGCGAGAAAGAGATGGGGAAAATAGGAAAAAAAGAAGAAAGAAAGGATAAATATCATGGCGTGTACTTCCTGATCTTTGTTGTATGTTTATACATTGTTCTTGCTTTCATTGAGCCCGATAACGTGATAAAATCGCTCAAATCAAGTGAAACTTTACTCATCGAGATCGTCCCAGTAATACTACTTGTAATATTTTTTATGGGGATCATGAATTATATCGTCAATCCAAAAACCATCAGAAAGTACGTGGGGGAAGGATCCGGAATCAAAGGGTGGTTGTTATCCATATCCGCAGGGATCCTCAGCCACGGACCCGTCTATGTCTGGTATCCGCTATTGAAAGATCTTCGGAATCATGGAATGCGGATCGGCTTGATTGCAGCTTTTATTTATAGCAGGGCTATTAAAATTCCGCTATTGCCGCTGATGATCTATTATTTTGGGTTTATGTTCGTGGTGTTGCTGACAATTTATATGATTATTGCCGCGGTTATACAGGGTAAGATTATTGAGATTGTAATAGAATAAAGTCAGATCTCTCTCATGGTCTCACCCAATATTCCCCTGAAGCATCAGGTAGATATTCCACAGTCCGGTTGTGATGAATTGAACTGCTATCGCACCCAGGATGAGTCCCATCATTCTTGTTATTACCATGCTCCCTGTCACGCCGAGCACGCGATGGATGCTTTCAGAGAGACAGAAGAGAAACCAGCATATCAGAAAGACGAGAATGATCGAGATCAGGACGGTTAACTTGAAAGGTACCGTTGCTGCGTTGTTCATCAGGATGATTGCGGTCGTTATCGCGCCAGGTCCTGCAAGCATCGGGACTGCCATTGGAAAGAAAGATATATCATCCCGTTCACCAGATTCTTCAACCTCTTCTGGTGTATGCCCTTCTCTTGACATTTTTCCGTGCATCATATCCATTGCGATCGAGAGTATCAGTATTCCGCCGATAACACGGAGTGAATCAATCGTGATCTGGAAGAAAGAGAGGATATAATTGCCAAATATCGCAAAGATCAGGAGAACGAGGGATCCGAATATCGCGGTCCTCTTTGCGATCTGTTTCCTCTCACCCGGATCATTATCTTCAGTCAGGGAGAGAAATACCATGACATTCCCGATGGGATTGACGATGACGAAGATTGCGGTGAATGACGTGAGTAAGAACGTATAGGGCGCATCCATCCACCTCTATTATAGTCGGCAATCTTATATAGGAATAACGTGAGATGAGATCTGTGGTAAACGAAGATTTGATCGGTAACATAGGAAGCCTGTTCTGGATATTTCTGATGTTTGCCATGCTTATGCCACTTTTTAAGCAGAAGATGCTCGATGTTGCACGGCTCAATCTGATACGATCGATGGAAAAGAAGAGAAAGTCGAGGATAATCACGCTGATTCATCGTCAGGAGGCGATGGCTTTTCTTGGATTTCCAATTTTTAAGTATATCGATATAGAGGATTCAGAGCAGGTGCTTCGTGCGATAAGGTTAACACCCGATGATATGCCGATAGATCTGATCCTGCACACCCCTGGGGGACTGGTGCTTGCAGCAGAACAGATCGCATTTGCACTCAGGAAACATAACGCCCCGGTGAGGGTCTTCGTGCCCCATTATGCAATGTCTGGCGGAACGCTTCTTGCACTGGCGGCTGATGAGGTCATAATGGATGAGAACGCGGTGTTGGGTCCTGTGGATCCGCAACTTGGAAAGTACCCCGCAGCATCGATTCTTACAGTCATCGATGAGAAGGATAAGAATGAGATAGATGATGAGACGCTGATCCTTGCCGATGTATCGAGGAAGGCACTGAAGCAGGTTCATGACTTTGTCCGAGATCTCATACTTGATCGAGTGGGTGAAGCCCGTGCAGAAGAGATCGCAGATGCACTCACGACCGGAAAGTGGACGCATGACTACCCGATAACGCTTGAACACGCAAAAGAACTGGGAATCCCAGTAAGAGATGGGCTGCCCGAAGAGGTGTATGCACTGATGGAGCTCTACCCACAGCCACCAGGCAGGCGTCCGAGCGTCGAGTATGTCCCGCTTCCATATCGAGATGGGGGTAAACCAGGGAAAGGCGGAGCGAGCTAAGGACAGTGCAAATATCAGATGGTGCATCGCAGATGAAGATTGTAATTGAAAGCAGCATTCAAGAATTAGTTTCAAAGGCTTTAAGGCGTGTTTCAGAAAATTGGAGAGTCGATGAGTGGGAAAATGCTGTTACGAACCCGGTCAGCGTCGAAAATGTTCTGAATGAGCCTCATCGATTGGTGGATTTTGAGGATGAAGATGGAAAACGATGGGCGATAATTATGCCTGCTGAACCTGGGAAGATCTTCATCATGGACTATCATCAGCACATAGATGAGATATCGAGTTATGCAGGTGGGGCGATCAGTGGCCCAGATTCTCAATCGAATACGGATGATATGATAAGTATAATCGTCACCGGTGACGAAAAAATTGGTTTGCTCGAGCTGCGTATCGTGCACGAACTCTTACATGGTTTGAATCTCCCTGCGGATGATCTTGCTGAGAATGCTGACATGGCCTTCAAGCCGCATATTCGATTTTTATACAATATCTTGAAGTTCTTTGGTCTTCGACCTGAGCACACCTCTTTTTTTCAGCGCAGATACTACAGATGGTTATTAGAGTCTCGATGACCAACGGGCTATAATTTCGATGAAAATGTCTTACTCCACCACTCCTTTGCATCATCCGTTGCAACCCTGCCACGTGGCGTCCTGTTTATGAATCCCTGCTGGAGTAGATATGGTTCATAGACATCCTCGATCGTGTTTGAATCTTCACCTATCACTGATGCGATTGTATCAAGCCCAACAGGTCCCCCTCTAAATTTATCGATGATCGTTGATAATATGAGCCGATCCGTCTCATCAAAACCTCGCTCATCGACCCCAAGCATCCTGAGCGCTGTATCAGCAATATCTTGATCAATGGTACCATTCCCCCTGACCTCTGCAAAGTCACGAACCCGTTTCAGTAACCGCAGAGCAATTCTTGGCGTACCCCTTGAGCGATTTGCGATCTCGTATGCACCATCAGATTCAATCCTTATCCCAAGCCTCTCTGATGCATTCTCCACGATCTTTTTAAGTTCAAGAGGTGTATAGAACTCCATCCTCGATATGACACCAAACCGATCCCGCAGGGGTGATGAAAGTAGCCCGGTCTTTGTGGTTGCACCAACCAGCGTAAATTTTGGCGTGTTTAGCTTTATTGAGCGAGCGCCAGGACCTTTTCCAATTATAATATCGAGCTTGAAATCTTCCATAGCTGGATACAGGATCTCCTCAACCGTTGTATTGAGCCTGTGAATCTCATCGATGAAAAGAACATCGCCTTCAGCCAGGTTTGTTATGATCGCGGCAAGATCACCCGCCTTCTCAAGCACAGGTCCACTTGTTGAGAGAATGTTTACACCCACCTCCTCTGCGACGATTCGCGCAAGCGTTGTCTTCCCAAGACCAGGTGGTCCATGAAAGAGGATATGGTCAAGCACAGTCTTCCTCGCCTTTGCAGCCTCAATGAATATCCTTAGCTGTTCTTTCACCTTCTCCTGTCCGATGAAATCTGACAGTCTACACGGCCTGAGATTAATCTCATCGGTCTGATCATATCTCTCTTCAGGCGAGATGATTCGCTCATTCATTCTCGTACCACGCATCAAATTGAAGCTTAAAGCTAAATAGGTACAGATATTATATAAAATGCATGCGAACATCAATTGAGATCGGTAAGGCAATGGGAATACCGATAAAACTGCATATCACATTTCTACTGATTCTACCACCGTTTATCCTGGTATTCATGAATCAACCTGCTCCTTTCGGGTTTGCAGAGGTCGAACCACCTGTAGCACGATTTATACTTGCAAGTACCACAACACTCATCCTCTTTGCCTGCGTTATCGCACATGAACTTGCACACTCCTATGTTGCGATGCGTTATGGCGTTGTGATCGAGTCAATCACACTCTTCATCTTTGGTGGGATTGCATCGATGAAGGAGATTCCAAGAGATCCAAAGATAGAATCACGGATCGCTGTTGCGGGGCCGATCACAAGTATCCTCATTGGATCGACTTTTCTCATGCTCCATGTACCTTTCAGTACAATACACGGTAATGTCTGGTGGAATGGCTTTGGGATTCTTGCATTTGCGATGGGTTATATTAATATCGTTCTTGCAGCGTTTAACCTGCTGCCAGCATTTCCAATGGATGGAGGAAGAATACTTCGAGCATATCTTGCAACACGGGGGTCATCCTATCTCAATGCAACAAGGCGGGCTGTTCAGATCGGAAAAATCTTTGCGATATTGATGGGAACTTTTGGACTAATATACGGTGGATGGATGTTGATCCTGATCGCATTCTTCATATACATCGCTGCTTCAGAGGAAGAGAGTGCAACAAGTATACAGATGTTTCTCGAAGGGGTACGGATAAAAGACATTATATCAAGAGATGTTGTGACGGTCTCACCTGATATCACCGCACAGGAGTTTCTCGATTTTGTGCTGACAGATAGACATCGAGGTTACCCGGTTGTTGATAATTTTGGGACTCTAATCGGTGTTGTGAGTCTCACAGATGTCAAGAGAGTGCCACCGGAGAAACTTGGTGAGGTGAAGGTGCGGGACATAATGACAAAAGATCTTATCACGATCTCAGAAGATGTGTCTGCTGCTGATGTTCTGCGGCTGATGAACCAGTACAATGTCGGACGACTTCTTGTCGTGAAAAATGGGATGCTCGTTGGCATCCTCTCAAAGACAGACCTCATACGATTAATCGAGATATTGAGGATGTGAGATGAAAAGATGGATGAACCAGAGACAAAAATAACACTGGTTGGAACAGCACATGTATCTGAAAAGAGCGTGCGAGAAGTACAGCAGGCAATAGACGAACTGAAGCCCGATGTCGTCGCTGTTGAACTCTGCCAGGCACGCTACATGGCACTCAAGGGGGAAGTTGAGGAAACATCGATAAAAGATGTGATAAAAAGCGGGAACGTCTATCTTCTACTGATGCAGTATCTCATGGCGTACGTCCAGCGAAAGATTGGGCGTGAACTTGGAGTTGAACCTGGCGCAGAGATGCTTGCAGCGATAGATGCAGCAGAAGAGCGTAATATCCAGATTGCACTCGTTGATCGGGATATAAGGATTACGATGCAACGATTCTGGGGTAAAATGAAGTTCAGAGAGAAGCTAAAGATGCTCTTTGCAATCATTGAATCGATTGTAGGTATTGGGGAGGAAGAGATCGAGATTGATAGTATCACAGATGGAGATATTGTTTCACAGCTCATAGAAGAGTTGAGAAGATACTCCCCCTCAGCTGCAGAAGTCCTGATCGATGAACGGGATGCGTATATCGCCAATCAGCTACTGCATCTTCGGGGCAATATTGTGGCTGTTGTTGGTGCAGGGCATCTTGATGGAATCAGGAGACACCTCCGAGATCCGAGCTCAATTAAGAGCATGGATGAGATTGAAACAGTTCCAAAGAAACGGATCAATATTGGAAAGTTGTTTGGATTTGGGATCTTTGCCTTTTTGATGCTGACACTTGTCATTATTATCACATCAGGAGTTTCAATGCACCTTATGCTTCTTGCGCTCGGATACTGGATCGTTATAAACGGAGTTCTCTCAGCAACAGGTGTTGTGATCGCACGTGGACATCCACTCTCTGCCCTAACCGCGTTCGCTGTTGCATGGATCACATCGCTGAATCCGATGATTGCGGCAGGATGGTTTGCAGGACTTGTTGAGGCATGGGTAAGATCGCCTACCACCGGCGATCTGAAGGAATTGATCGATGTCGAGACACCATCTGAGCTTTTACGAAATCCGATCTTCAAAATCCTGCTTGTTACAGCCCTTGCAAACATTGGAAGTGTCATCGGAACACTCCTTGGTGCATACATCGTGATCAATGTCACAGGAATAGATATCGAGGCGGTCATGAATGACGCACTCACCAGGTGGTTTTGATCTCGATAGTGAGTGATATCGGCTCACGATATTCATCTTTAACAGAGATCCCAAACAACCGCTCGTTCTCCTCAAAGTATTGCGGATAAGGTCTCACATCCAACAAAGTGTATATCCTCACCCACCAACAACAAAGCTTATATACGGAAATGCCTTTCCTACTATGATACTATGTTGAGTGATAAGAGGAGTCTGCCTGTCTGCTGCTTTTGCGGTGCATGCTATGAAGTGGTGAGTGACTTCGATCAGTACCTTGAAGATGAGGTGATGCTTGAGAAGGGCTGTGGTGGCCTTACATCCAGAGGAGCGTGCTTCAGCTTCTGTCCCAAATCATTCTCTCGCTGCGGGCTCTGTGAGAACGCATGTCCAAGAGAGGGTTTCGGTGGTTGCGATCTCACCCCGAAGTACTTTGAAGGAAGTCCTTACTTCGGGATAGGATACCATAGCCGAATCATTGCAGCAAAGGCTACAGAAAGGGAAATTCATGAGAACGGTCAGAGCGGTGGTGTAGTTACTGCGATTCTAAGCGCATTGATCACCGATGAAAAGATCGATGCAGCAGTCGTTGCAGATCGAACAGATGAGTGGAGAGTTGAGCCAAAGGTTGCAGAAACCCCGGCCGAGATCATCATGAGCACAGGCTCTAAATACACGGTCTGCCCATCGATCAAAGGTGTCTGGCAGGCTTTGCGAGCAGGATTTGAAAAGATCGCGCTTGTTGGAATGCCGTGTAACATCGAAGCGATGCGAATGCTTCAGGCACTTCGGGGATCGGATTACACTGCTGGATGTGAACGTGTCACGCTTATGATCGGGCTATTCTGCACAGAGGCTTTCTACTATGATGAGCTTGTTGAGCTTCTTTTGAGACACGATATTGCGATCAGGGATGTTGTTAAGTTCGATGTTTACAGGGGCAAGTTCGTGGTCAAGACTGCCAGTGAGAAGCTTGAGATCCCGATGAAGGAGATCGAGCATGCGGTCAGGGATTCGTGCAGGGTCTGTATGGACTTTGCATCTGAGCTTGCAGACATCTCAGCTGGCTCTGTTGGATCAGAGGATGGATGGACAACGCTCATAATTCGTACAAAGCGCGGTGAAGATGCAGTGAGATTTGCAGAAAGTGCAGGAGCAATCGAGACAGCTGAGATTGATGACAAGGGTATCGAAGCGATTCGCAAACTCAGCCTGAGGAAGAAGAAAAATAACTACGGTGGCTGGATGGAGCAGTTGAAGCGCTGTAATGCGTGTCTGACAACTCCCATGCCGCTTGTAGCTACTGAATTGTATCAAATATAGATTTTAGTTGAGGTGAAAAAAAATGTCGGATATCTATGCAAATGCAAGATCCACGAGCGGCACATCGATAAGGCGAAGGGATGTTAACCCAACGAGTGGGATGTGTCCGATCTGTATAAAGGAATGTACAGTCCTGTGTGAGGTTGGTAAATCGGCTTTCAGAGGTAGAGAGGTTCTCTATCCAGAGCCAGAGCAATTCGGAGATAGTACAGCATCATCAAACAAAGATTATGGACTTGACTGGTCAGACTTCCAGATCATGACCGATGTGGTTGGAGCAAAGGGAATTGCAGCAGACCCCGATCTTGCCACCTTCCCGAATGTTGATGTCACAACAAAGCTTGGCGGCATACCGATGCTTGTGCCAGCTTACATAACAGGTCTTGGCTCAACAGATGTCGCAAGGCGATACTGGGATTCATGTGCGATAGGGGCTGCGATCTCAGGAACGATCATCATGCCTGGTGAGAACGTCTGCGGTATGGATCCTGAAACGAAGTTTGATGGGATGGGAAAAGTTTCACACTCTGATGAGCTGACGAGGCGGATCGAGTCCTTCAGAAGTTTCTGGGATGGTAAGCATGGCGACGTCGGTGTACAGACAAATGTCGAGGATCAGCGGTTTGGTGTGGACGTTTATGCACTCTCAAAGCTTGAGGTTAATATCATCGAACGAAAGTGGGGACAGGGTGCAAAGGCGATCGGTGGCGAGGTTCGAATATCAGACCTTGATAAAGCGATCATGCTCCAGCGACGTGGTTACATCGTTAACCCAGACCCTGAAGATCCCGCTGTTCAGAGAGCGTTCAAGGCTGGTGCGTTCAGAACATTTGAGCGGCACAGCAGGGTTGGAATGCCAGAACAGAGGAGTTTTGTCGAGGATATTGAATGGCTGAGGAGTCAGGGTGCAAAGAAGGTATTCCTGAAGACAGGTGCATACAGACCTGCTGCAACCGCATTCACACTGAGAGTTGCTTCTGAGGCTAAGATCGACCAGATAACCTTTGATGGTGCAGGTGGCGGTACCGGTATGAGCCCTGTTCCTATGATGAATGAGTGTTCGGTCCCGACCGTCTATCTATTTGCGCAGGTGATGCACGGTATCGAACTTATGCGAAGTAACGGCATGTACGTTCCTGACATCTCATTTGCAGGTGGGTTTGTGAACGAGACCCAGATCTACAAGTGTATAGCGATGAGTAACTACGGCAACAACCCTGCGGTAAAGGCGATAGCTATGGCAAGAGCACCACTCACAGCAGGTATGAAAGCACAGTACTTCGCAGAGCTTGCAGAAGAGGGTAGATTACCGCTCTCGTTTGCCGAGAAGTATGGATCAGATCCAGAACAGTTCTTTGTTGCATACAGTGAGCTTGAAGAGAAGTATGGCAAAGATGTCAAAAAGATCCCATCAGGTGCGATCGGTGTCTACACGTACTTCAACCGCATCAAAGTAGGGCTCCAGCAGCTCATGGCAGGTGAGAGAAAGTTCAGGCTTGATCTAATTGATAGAAGCGATCTTGCAGCCCTTACAAAACATGCAAGTGAAGTGACAGGCATTCCGACGGTTGCTGAAATCGATATGGATTGCTTTGATGAGATCCTCCTCGGGTGAGGGGGGTTTGTTTTTTTATTTTATTTTTTTTTAGCTGCAGGGCTTTCACTGCAGACGATCAACCTCACTTCGCCTATATAAAAACTCGTTCTACGAAGGAAAGATTATATAAAGGTGTTTGTTCTCCTCAAAAGTGGTATCAGGGCGAGCAAAGTACCCAAAGATGAAGAATACAAGGGATTGAATGTGATAGGTATTGTCCCATAATTATGCAGGGAGATTGATTGAATGGATCTGTATGATGCGATCAGGTCGAGAAGAAGCGTCTACAACTTTAAGTCGGACGAGGTGGCAGATGATATAATTTTGAGGGTGCTTGAGGCGGGTACGATGGCACCGAGTGCTTTTAATTCACAACCATGGGAGTTCATACTTGTCAAGGATCCCGAAATAAAGCAAGAGATTGCTCTGATGCGTGAAAAGATACCAAGACAGAAGAGAGCACTTGAGACCGCGCCTCTCTTACTTGTAGTATGCTATAAACCGAATGAGAAGCTGGGGGATGACGTATTTGCATCATGCTTTACAGCGATCGAGAACATCCTGCTTGCATTGACAGCAGAAGGACTTGCAGGTGTCATCCTGGCATTCAGAAACAGAAAGCTTAAAGAACTCCTTGGCTTAGATGAGAATATGCAGCTTGCAGCAGTGATACCCATCGGGTATGCAGCGGAAGAGCCATCACCAAAGAAGATGGCTGAACTTAAAGAGCGGTTGCATATAAATCAGTATACCATACAACGGAGGTGAGATAGAATGAAAGAGAGAGTGGAAGCAGTAATAAACGAGATAAAACCGTTCCTGCAGGCAGATGGCGGAGATGTTGAGCTTATCGATGTCGATGAGAACGGTGTTGTGAAGGTGAGGCTTCAAGGTGCATGTGCAGGTTGTGCATTCTCACAGATGACGCTTGCAAATGTTATTGAGCAGCGGATAAGGGAGAAGGTGCCAGAGATTGCATCCGTGGAGGCGATTTAGGTGCTTGAGATTCAGAATCTCTCGGTCGAGGTTGGAGGTAAGCGGATACTCAATGATCTGAACCTCCATATCGGCGAGGGAGAGGTTCATGTTCTCTTTGGTGCAAATGGATCCGGCAAAACAACGCTTTTTTTGACGATACTCGGGTTTCCAGGATATAACGTCGTTGAAGGAAAGATATACTTCAAGGGTGTTGATATAACCGAGTTTAATACCACAGATCGAGTAAAGCTCGGGATGGGCGTATCCTTCCAGCATCCCCCTGAAATCAGGGGTGTGAAGCTCGGTGATGTTGTGGGACAGCTTCTTGAGAGAAGAGGTGGTGGCGATGCAAAAGCACTTGCCAGAAGGCTGAACCTCTCAGAAGAGTTCCTTTCCCGGGATCTGAATCTCGGTTTCTCTGGAGGAGAGGTGAAACGCTCTGAGATCTTACAGCTTCTTGCGCAGAACCCTGACTTTTTCATGTTTGATGAGCCTGATTCGGGTGTTGATGTTGAGAACGTGGAGCTTCTTGGTAAAATAACAAACGAGATGCTTGAGCGTGACAGAAGACCCAGCGAGCGTCAAAAGTCTGCCCTCATAATTTCCCACATCGGATACATCTTAAACTACATAAAAGCAGACAGAGCACATGTCCTGCTCGATGGAAGGATCGCCTGCTCAGGCATAACAGAAGAGATCTACAACCACATCCTGAATGAAGGGTTTGAAGGCTGTGTTGCAAAATGCGGAAAAGAAGGTGTTAGGTGTGAGTTCTGAAGAGGTCAAGATCGAATCCTACAGGCTTAAGGGAGGAGAGCATGGTCCAATCTCATCACTCAAGGAGCTTGATGAGTATGAGGGAGAGTTACTTGCAGCAGGTATAGATCCAGAAGAAAAGGAACGATCAGGATCGTTCTTACAGCAGGATCACTCGGTCGTATTTGCAAAATCACTGATTCCAGGGCTTGAGATCCTGAGCACAGAAGAAGCCATTAAGAAACATTCCTGGCTTGATGAATACCTCTGGAATATCGTCCCTGCTGATAAGGATATTTACACGAAAGAAGTTGCGGAAAGGCCGACCCAGGGGTACTTCCTGCGGGCAGAAAAAGGTACGAAGATCACGTTACCGCTACAGTCCTGTCTCTTCATATCAAAGGATAAGATCAGGCAGAATGTTCACAATATCGTAATCGCAGAGGAGAACTCTGAACTCAATATAATAACAGGATGTACCGTCGCACACACTGTTAGCGAAGCTCTGCATCTTGGCATATCAGAGTTCTATGTAAAGAAAAACGCAAAGATCACATTCACGATGGTTCACAACTGGTCGGGTGGAGTCGATGTGCGACCAAGAAGTGCCACGCTTATCGAGGATAACGGCGTATTTATCAGTAACTATATATTCATGACGCCTGTAAAATCCCTCCAGATGTATCCCACTGCTATCTGTGCTGGTGAGAATTCAAGGGCATCATTCCAGTCGATAATCTATGCACATGGTAACACGAATATCGATTCGGGTTCGAGGATCGTGCTTCAGGGTAAAGGAAGCAGAGGGGAGATAATCTCAAGGGCAATTGCAACAGATAATGCACGAATCATTGCAAAAGGCGATCTCGTCGGTGAAGCAGAAAACGTGCGTGGACACCTTGAGTGCAGGGGACTTATGCTATCAGATTCTTCGATGATCGAGTCGATACCAGAGCTCAAAGCCCGAAGGAAGAATATTGATCTATCGCACGAGGCAGCGGTTGGAAAGATCGCTGAAGAAGAGATACGATACCTGATGGCAAGAGGATTTACAGAGGATGAGGCAGTCGGCATGATAATACGAGGTTTTCTGAGCATCGATATCAAAGGACTTCCAGAGGGTCTGGCGCGTGAGACAAAGAAGATGTTTGATATGACACTTGAAAAGGTGATGTAGATCAGAATCGCATGGGGGATCACGGGGAGCGGAGATAAAATCACAGAGACCGTTGACTTTATGGAAGCACTAAAGAAGAAGTACGACCTTGAGATCATCCCCTATGCCTCCAAGGAGGGCGAGATTGTACTGAAGTTCTATAAGCTCTTGAAAAGGGTAAAAGAGGTTTTTCCAGGTTACAAGGTTGAAAAAAGTGCGAATGCTCCATTTCTTGCAGCAAAACTTCAGATGAATGAGTTTGATTATTTTATAATTGCACCAGCTACCGCAAACACGGTCGCAAAGATCGCACACGGGATCGCTGATACGCTCCTATCAAATGCGGCTTCTCAGGCGATGAAGGTCGGTATTCCTGTTTATATATTTCCTGTTGATCAAAAAGTAGGTGAGGTTGAGACAGTTCTTCCTGACGGGAAAAAGATGAAGCTCAGGATAAGAGAGGAAGACGTTAAGAATGTCGATGCGTTGCGAAAGATGCGTGGAATCGAGGTTCTTGAACGGCTGGATGATATCGAGAAGGTTCTAAATCTATCCTGAAGAAAGCTCCACTGCCATTAAAATGATATCTGTAACTTCTTCTGCACTCCAGCGAGATGTATCAATCACAAGATCATATAGAGAGAGGTCCTTGAGGTCAACACCATAGTATTCATTGTATCTGATCCACTCAGAGTGTTCCCGCTCTTTGATCAGGGTTAGAAGTCTCGATCGATCGAGGGCATCCCGTTCTGTTACTCGTTCAACCCTCACATCAAGCGGTGCCTTTAGCCAGACGGTCAGATTCGCATACTCCCTGAGTAGGATCCCTGAAAGTCTTCCCTCAACGATCAGATCTTCCCGACTGGACGCGATCTTCTTCTGTCTTTCATCGATCATCCTGTCGATTGTATCATCCGCTTCCGCGATCTTTCCAAACTCCTCGAGCGTCACGCCCCGTTCCTTTGCAAGTTCCCTGAAGATCTCGCCTGATGAGATATATTCGAGACCGAGTCGTGCTGATAAAATACGCGCGACCGTTGTTGACCCACTCCCCGGCAATCCTCCAATGGTGATGATCACACTAAATCCCACCGACGTTCAGAATCTTGCGCATGAGCGCCCCAAATGGAATCGAGCAGACAATATACCAGAGGATCCAGTAATGCAGGAAGAACCATGGATCCATCAACGCTTTCTCACCAACAATCGGAAGGATCAGTGGAGGAAGAACATCTTTGTACTCTACAACATACTGATACATCCACATCCAGAGTGGTATTGAGACGATTCCGATATACGCCATCGGCTTGAACTGCTGCTTTGACATCTCCGCCTGTTCCTGCATCATCTCTACCTGCTGCTCCTGAAGTTTTTTGAGCTTGTACTTATTTTCCTGCTGCTGTGCCTCACGAAATTCCTTCTGAAATTCCCGCATCTTCTTCTGGACCCGGCGCATAAGCTCCCAGTCGATCGTGTACTTCTGGATGAGGCTTGCATATACACCTGTCACGATCGCAAGAATCACAATAAGCAGATGAAACGGGATTAATGCTGCAATAGGGTTCATGAAGCTCCCTACAAAAGTACCGAGTCCATTTCGAAAATCCGGTCCAAGAAGCATGATACCAAAAAGCAGGCTGAATCCCAGCGCAAGTAACATCCTCTCAATAAGCTCTTTTGCTTTCTTTTTCATCAGATCATCCTGAAATAACTTCTAAAAGTTCACTTGCTGCATCTTTAAGTCCATTATCATGGTTTGCGATGATCTTGACGGTTGCACCACTTAAGGCTGCATAAGCCATCCCTGTGGCTCTATTTATCTGCTGGTGCTCATCGATAAGCTCGACAGAGTCAGAATCTCTTGACCTTGATTTATCCTTCACCCTCCGTTGATAGATCTCCTCAGGATCAGCCTCAACGAGTATGATCAGGTCTGGCTCAAGTCCATCAAGTACCCATCTCGGAAGCCCAGGCAAATAGCCCTGTGGTGTTTTTATTGTGATGTGAGTGTCAAGAATCACCCTGCCCTCAATCGAAGCGATCTTCTTTGCTGCCTTCTGCTGGATCGCACGCTGAATAGAACTTTCAAGCTTCCGCATCTCGTCGCGAGATTTGACAAGTCCTTTCTGCTGTGCAACCTCGAACATCACATCACCGTAGTTAACAGATCTGAACCTGGATGCAGCATCATCATCCATCATATTCAGTGCTTCTCTGGCAACTGTACTGCTCCCAACACCCGGTATACCTGTGAGAACAATGACAGACACGTAAGATCACTCCTTCCCGAATAAACCGCGTATCATCGGATGCATCTCCATCATCTGCTCACTTGCTATATCCTCATACAATCGGTATGTAATACTAACGGCAAGTAAAATCCCGGTTCCAGATGCATTGCCGATCGTCCCAAGCATATTTGCAACAACAACCAGAAGACCAACAAGCGCTCCACCGATTATCGTGACTTTGGGGATGTATCTTTCAAGCACACGCTCAAGGATTCTTGGATCTCGCCTGAACCCTGGAATCTGCATCCCTGATCGCTGGATCTGTTTTGCAACCGCATCAGCACCCATGTTGGTCGTATTGATCCAGAAGACCGCAAAGATCATACCACCAATTACCATCAATCCAAGATCACATCCAAGCCGCAATGCGATCTGCCATGTTGCAATATCAGGGTAGTTCTGGTGAACAAGCGAGGGTATCCAGTCATAAGGGCTATAAATCGGGTTTAAGTAGTACATGAGCCCTGAGATCGGTTTTCCTGATGCAGCATCATAGACACCAAGCAGGGTGTTTCCCTTCCGTGCCAGTATCATTCCAACCATCTGGATGTTCGCCTGAAGCGCTCGAACCAGTATCATCGGAAGAACACTTGCATAGATCAGTTTCACCGGAAACTTTCCCCTTGCGCCCCTTACCGCACTGTGTGCAAGCGGAATCTCAACCCTTGTGGACTCAAAGAAGATGACAAGCAGGAATATGATAATCGTTGTGATGAGTGCAAGAACCCCTCCACTGATCAGGAGGAACCTGAACCCTTCACCCGATAGAAGCTCACTTGCGCCCATATTCTGGGCGATCCATATCCACCTGGGTATAATGCCAATCGGCATACCCTGATCGAGCTGCCAGTTGAGGATGCCTGTCACAAGCGCCTGAGCAACTCCGGCGACGATGAATAGCCCGACACCGGATCCGATTCCCCATTTGGATACGATCTCATCGAGGAACATTATCAAAACGCCACCAATAAAGATCTGGATGAAGAGTGCCCACCATAGGACAGATGGATCAACCCCCATGCTTGCTGCAAGCCCAAGATCTGGTTTTATGTACGGATTTGCACCAACCATCTGGGGTAGGGTTGTAAGAACGATCATAACAAGAACCAGAAACTTCTGCCCACCCTGGAAGATCGCCTGATCCCGTGGATTCGATAGATCCAGTTTTATTATATCTGCACCCACGAGAAGCTGTAACACGATAGATGCGGTCACGATCGGTCCTATACCAAGAAGCAAGAGTGAACCTGAAGCACCTGCAAAGAACGCTCTGTACTGGGCAAAGAGATCGATTGAATCTGGAGAAAGCCCGAATAGTGGCACATTGGATAGGACAAAATAGAGTATTAAAACAGCTATTGTCCATCCAAGCTTGCGCTTGAAGTGAACGTGCATCGCTGGCCGCTCTACCGCCGGAAATCGCTGCAATATCGGGGCGAGTCGGTCTTTGAATCCGTACTCTCCGTTACTCATATGTGACTACCAGCCCACCAGCAGACTCGATCTTATCTCGTGCGCGCTCTGTGATGGCCACACCCTCGACCTGGAGTGGTCTTGTAACTTTTCCACTACCAAGTACCTTATCGATGCCAAGACTTTGAAGATCGATCTGTATCTTCCCCTCTAACTCCGTTGCTGCCCCAGTCTTCAGGAGATTGTCAGCCATCTGATCAAGCGTGCTGACATTGATAGTTTTGAGCTCTTTTTTCGCAGCATCTGGACGCTTGAATCCGTGTTTGCCCACGATGATTCCACGCTTGTAATAATATGCAAAATGGTGCTCATCTAACCCTGCGCGTCCTCGTCCACCTCTACTACCAGCTCCTCTACGGTTCTTGTGTGTTCCGCCACCGCATGTGCGTGAACCCCTGTACTTTGAGACTTTCTTCTTCATCCAATCACCATTTGATCCTGAGGTGCTTATATCAAACAGTTCTAAGGTTTTAGACTATTTAAATCTTGGTGGTCGTTTAAACTCCCATTAATTGCAAGCATCTCTGCGATCTCGACAACTCTCCTGCCAAGATTTTTGCATTCATTCATCACCCGTTTATCCTGTACGACATCAAATAAATCTCTTGCAACCGCAATCACACCTGCCTGTGAGCTCGGTGAACCTTCACTTACAACGATCATGTCGTGCTTCAGGAAGAAGGTGTGGATGGTTCTGAGCGCAAGATCCTGTCCCCCACCAATGTGCGCGCCGACCGTAAGCCCAGCTCCTACACGGTTTCTGAGTTTAAATCCACTCCGTCTGAGATGAACCGACCTGTCCATAAAACTCTTCAGAAGACCGGAGACATCACCCATAAAAGTGGGTGAACCGATTACGATACAGTCTGCTGATATGAGCTTTGATCCTATCATTTTAAAGTCATCTGCGAGTGGACAGCCTTTCTCACAGAACTCCTTTGGGTGTCCCATGCAATGCCTGATCTCATACTCAGAGAGATTCAGAAGTTCTGTCTTACCTCCATGTGATGACGCCCCAGAAAGCACGGCATTAAGCATCTCGTACGTATTTCCCATCCTTGGTGAGCCATTTATTCCCAGAACATATATAGACATCAAATAGAATACATTCTCTCTTACCATATATTTTTTCTCCGCCATCTTTATAATAGATTGCAGGATCAGTAAACACCGATGATTGAACTCATGGAAGGCGCAGCAAAGAAGGTTGCAGCAAAAATCAGAGATCACGAGTTTGTGAGAGTCATATCTCATCACGATGCAGACGGAATCACGTCTGCTGGTATAATCTCGCATGCACTTCTTCGATGCAATATCCATTTCCATGCAACGCTTCTATCGCGGCTTGATGAGAGCATCCTCGATCTCCTCCGTGATTCAACCAAAGAAGGAGATCTGCTCCTCTTCTGTGATATGGGGAGCAGTCAGGGTGAGCTGCTGAATAAAATTCGGCATGAGCTTGGGCTTGAGATCGCTGTGATCGATCATCACCGATATAAAGATGAGCTACCTCCCGACATAATCCAGCTAAACCCCCATTGTGTGGGTATTGATGGTGCTTTCGAAGTCTCTGCATCAGGGTGCACATATACAGTCTCAAAAGCGCTTGGTGATAACTTCGATCTTGCTGGACTTGCGATTACAGGTGCAATCGGAGATAAGCAGCGCATGATTGGTGTGAACCGAGATATTCTCAATGAAGCGGTGAAGAATGGGGTTGTCATACTCCAGGAAGGGCTTAAAATAGCTGATGGTGATCTCAAAGAAGAGCTTGCGCTTTCAACTGAGCCATACATTCATTTTGAAGAAGGGGTTGATGCGTTTCTCGATGAACTCGGGATAAGCGGTAGACTCAGTGATTTAAGCGATGATGATGAGAAACGACTGATAGATGCGATCATCTCAAAAATAAGGACGAGATCGAGCGAGGATGCAATAGCTGATCTCGTTGGTGAGCGATACATCCTCCCGTACGAGGTGATCCAGGATGCGATCAGGTTTATGCAGATAATCGATGCGTGTGGAAAAAAAGGAAAGACAGGGCTTGCACTTTCACTCTGCATGAGAGATCGGAAAGGGCTTGACGAGGCATCGGCGATAAGGGTTGAGTTTCAAAAAAAGGTCCTGAGAGAGCTTGAGACAGTGGATCAGAAGATCAAAGAGCGTGCGGGATTCAGGTATATCTTTGCTGAGGATCGCGATATTACAGGTGCCTTTGCAGGAGCGATAATTCGATACCTATATCCTGATAAGCCGATATTTGTGATAAATCAGCTTGAGAACATATCAAAGATCTCTGCGCGTGGGACAAGAGCACTCATCTCAAAAGGAGTTGATTTATCCGAGATTATGAAGATTGCTGCATCCAGAGTTGGTGGTGTCGGTGGGGGGCACAACATCGCATCGGGCGGGGCGATCCCTCCTGGATCAGAAGAGCGGTTTATCGAGGCGGTTGATGAGGTGCTGAGAGACCATTGTGAATTTTTTGATGAATCGTAGAAAGATCGATGGGAGGGGCAACGTCCTGGTGAAATATTTTGACGGAATAGTACGAGATGGCGCCCGTGCATTGCGGGTCAAAAACACTTTCCCCAATACTTTTATATTATCTCGTGCATCCTACATTATCATAAAGAGGCAATAAAATGGATGCGGAAGTTAAAGAAGAGATGGTGGATGAGCTTTTTGGAGATGATGCGCTACTCATACCCGCTGATTCTTATCTCGCTGCCGGGGTCCACATCGGCACACAGTACAAAACAGCGGATATGATGCGATACATCTACCGTGTTAGAGCTGATGGGCTTTACATCCTCGATATTAAAAAGACAGATGAACGTATCAGGCTTTCAGGGAAATTTCTGGCAAGGTATAACCCGGAAGATATACTCGTTGTCTCCGCAAGGCAATATGGACATAAACCAGCAACCGTCTTTGCAGAGAAGATTGGAGCACATGCAATCACAGGAAGGTACATTCCTGGGACACTTACAAACCCAAGTCATCGTGACTATCTGGAGCCTGAAATTGTGGTTGCAACAGACCCGATGGGAGATGTGCAGGTGATAAAAGAGGCGATTGATGTAGGAATACCCGTCATTGCACTCTGTGATACAAACAACATGATCGAGAATATAGAACTTGTAATTCCAACAAACAACAAAGGCAGAAAAGCCCTTGCAACGATATACTGGCTTCTGACGCGGGAAACGTTGAGAGGTTATGGCAGAGACAAGGAAGCTGATGCCTGCACCATAGAAGAATTTGAGCTGGATTTTCTCTGAAAAGTTGAATCTACCACATATAGGGTTTGTCCCACTTTCACTGGCGTAGTGTGTGGACGGTGAGGCATATGGGAAGCACAATAACCGAGAAAGTACTGAAAGAACATGTCGGCGATGGTACGTACAGGGTTGGCGAAGAGATTGGGCTTATAATCGATCAGTGCCTGACGCAGGATAGCACCGGTACGATGGCATGGCTTGAATTCGAGGCACTGGGTCTTGATGAAGTTAAAGCAAAGCTTGCAGTCTCTTACTGCGATCATACATCGCTCGGGTTCAAGGGTGAGTCAACCGATGATCATTACTTCCTCCAGACGATCGCATCACACTTTGGAGCAATCTATTCAAAGCCAGGAAACGGCGTCTGTCACCAGCTCCACTATGAGCGTTTTGGTGTGCCTGGCGAGACACTTCTCGGGGCAGATTCCCACACACCCACATGTGGAGGATTGGGGATGATCGCCATCGGGGCAGGTGGCATGGATGTTGCGGTTGCGATGGGTGGAGGCTACTTCTACTTAACAGTACCAGAGGTTCTTGGTATAAACCTTACGGGAAGTCTAAACTGGGGTTCATCTGCCAAGGATGTTATTTTAACGATCTTAAAACAGATCTCTGTCAAAGGTGGGGTTGGAAAGGTGCTTGAATACATGGGCAATGGAGTCAAGACGCTATCAGTTCCCGAACGGGCAACGATCACAAATATGGGTGCTGAGACGGGGGCTACAACCTCAATCTTCCCCTCGGATGAGATTACACTGGAATTTTTGAGGGGGCAGAGACGTGATTCAGACTGGAAGGAACTCAAAGCTGATGATGGAGCTCATTATGATGATATACTCGATATTGACCTCTCGGAGATTACACCGCAGGTTGCAATGCCCGGGATGCCCGATAATGTTTACCCTGTCGAGGAGGTTGCAGGGACCCCAATCGATCAGGTCTTCATTGGATCGTGTACAAATGGCGGATATGCTGACATCAGAAAAGCAGCGCTGATCCTTCAGGGGAAGCGAGTTGATCCATCGATTGAGCTCATCATATCCCCAGGTTCACGCCAGGTTCTTCAGATGTTGATCCGTGATGGGAGCCTTGATGCACTCATAAATGCAGGTGCCAGAGTGATTGATCCTGGATGTAATGCATGCATCGGGATTGGATTTGTGCCAGGATATGGACATCTCTCATTGAGAACCGTCAACCGCAACTGGGCAGGAAGAGGTGGTAGCAAGTTCGGACGTATTGCACTCTGTGGAGCTGAGGTTGCAGCAGCATCAGCGATTAAAGGTAAGATCGTTGATCCGAGAGAACTTGATCCTGTAAAACTTGATCCCTTTGATTACATCGTTGATGACCTGCTCATGCTCAAACCGCAGGGAAAGCAGGTGGAGATTAGAAGATCGCCAAATATCGTAAAGCTAAAGCAGCAGGTACCACTTCCAGACAAACTCGAAGGAGAGGTCCTGATAAAGGTTGGGGATGGGATCTCGACCGATGATATACTGCCAGCAGGCCCATCGACACAGCACCTGAGAAGCAACCTGCCAGAGATCTCGAAGTTTGTCTTCATCTATAAGGACGAGACCTTTGCAGCCCGCTGCCGTGAGAAGAACGGTGGGTTCATCGTTGGAGGTGAGAACTATGGGCAGGGATCATCCAGGGAGCATGCTGCCCTTGCTCCGTTTGAACTCGGGATAAGAGCGGTATTTGCAAAATCATTTGCGAGAATTCACCATGCAAACCTGATAAACGTCGGAATAATCCCGTTTGTCTGTGATACAGACGAGATAGAACAGGGCGACAGGCTCTCAATCGATGTTACAGACCTCAGAGGAGATCTTGAGGTGAGTATCAATGGATCAAAGAGCATCCCTGTGAGTCACAACCTATCTGAGCGGGATATTGAGATCGTGAAGGCAGGAGGGTTGCTGGCTTATACAAAGATGAAGAACTGAATGTTCAGGATTGGTTTTTGGATTGTAGCGCGAATATGACTTTGTGAGGGGGCAATCCTTGATCAAAACCAAAAGCTATTTATACTTGTAAACGAAATATTCGTTAACGATAAATTCGGTTAATATCTCTGGTGCTGTAAATGTCTGAACTTAAATCTTTTATGAACCCTGAGAGTGTTGCGATTGTTGGTGCATCCCGCAATCCCAGAAGTTTTGGGTATCGTATCGTCAAAAACCTGCTCGATATTGGGTTCAGGGGAAAAATTTATCCGGTAAATCCAAAAGCAGAGAAAATAGCAGATATTAAGGCTTACAAATCACTTGCTGACCTACCAGAATCTGCTGAACTGGTTGTAATCGCTTTACCGGGTAAGTATGTAATCGATGTTTTGAGCGAATGCAAAAATGCAGGCATAAAAAATGCAATTATAACAGCGCCTGATGTTGCCGATAAACGTGAAGTTACGCGCTTTGCCCGAAACGCAGATATACGGATACTTGGGCCAAGTACAGTCGGTCTCATAAACCTCGAAGATCGTTTTGCCGCATGTGTGCTCCCTGTGAGAAATTTTGAGGCAGGCAGAGTCTCTTTTCTTGCCCATAGCGGTGGTCTTTCGGGCAGTCTTGGCTGGTGGAGGCACGACGGGATTGAGTTTAACAAGATAATCTGTCTTGGAGAAGGGTGTGACGTTGGAGAGGTCGAAGCACTCGAGATGCTTGCAGCGGATCCCGCAACCGAGGTCATCCTTGCTTATCTTCAGCCAAGAGAGCCCGAGTTTTTCAGGGCACTTGAAGAGGCAGCTCTCAGGAAACCCGTGATATTCCTTGATCCTGCTGGGAGCAATGAGATCGAGGGTGTCACCATTGTTGAGAATTATCAGGAGCTGTTTGAGTTTGGAAAACTTTTCTCCAGCCGCGTGAAGATAACTGGCAACCATATTGGAGTCCTGGGTGTTTCCTCTGGCAGCATATCTATTGTACTTGAATCCATGAAGCGAAACGGCCTTGTGCTCGCAGATCTCTCGGATGAGACGAAGAGGCAACTCCAGCTGATCGCACACCCCTGGATAAAAACCTTCAATCCCATGGATATATGGCCTCCGATTGAACTATCAGGAGAGGAGATGGGCAATAGATATATGGAGGCTCTTGCAGCTTTGATGGATGATCCAGAAGTGGATGGTGTTTTTGTGGTACTTGGGCTCATGGAAGAGATATACTTCAACCTTCAAGAAAAATTCAGAGATATTGTTCAGAGACATCCAGAAAAACCATTGGTCGTTGTCTGCTGGCAGATCGAAGCGCCTGTGCTTGAAAAAGTAAAATCTGACCTTAACAAACTTAATATCCCCTTCTATGTAAATGAGTTCGAAAGGCCAGTCAGGGCTTATGCAGCGGTACTGAAGTACAGCACCTGGATAGCGAACCGCACCCGAGAAAGAGCAGTTTATTCCACGATTTGATCATTGAGTTGCAGGATGTAGCTCTTCCACCACCTCTTTGATAAGACGTATCGCCTTCTCGATGTCTTCATCTTTTGTGAATGTCATCTTATCTGCCACGTCTTCTCTATCAGTCAAACGAAAGATAATCTCTCTTTCTGGTTCTATCCTCAAGAATCGCTTGATGAACTCCTTTGCACAACTGTACTGGCATCCGTCTATCGTTACAACCTTCTGCTTGCTCAGCTTCTTCTTAAAACCAGCGGTATTTCCATCGATAAATGCCCTTGTCAGCTCAACAATCCCAAGTGTATCACAGATATCAGGAAAAACTTCCTCTGAGATGATGGCAGATGCCCTCCTCACCGCTTCTCCAGGGATGGTAAAACCCGAGCATGGAAAGAGACAAATCGGTTTCTTTCCTCTTAAGTATCGTTCACCCATTGTAACATCCTCCATTTCAGTAATTACGAGCTATATAAATGCCGTAGCTCCTGGAAAGTTATATATACACACACCTGTTTAAGTTTAACTATGGTTAAGGTTGTGGTACAATATGAAAGCGCCATGTGAACTGATCGTCTGGTATATACTCCCCTCGATTCGCGCTGGACTTGCATCCACCCTCATAGAAAGTGGTGTCTCACAGAAAGAGGTTGCTGCAAAGCTTGGGATAACACAGGCTGCGGTTTCACAGTATTTGAGCAAGAAAAGGGGAAGCAGTACAGAACTTGGCGAAGAAGCAATGAATGCAATCCGCGAACTTGGAGATAGTATCATAGCAGGTGATTTTGATCTTCTTACAGGAATATGCGATATCTGCCGGATAGTCAGAAAGAGTGGTGTGCTCTGTGATATTCACCGAGAGATGGAGACTGTGCCTGATAATTGCAATATGTGTACGATATGAACCGAAATAGCAGGTAACCAGTCTTCCTCATGCACCATCCACTTCATTGCTTATCCACGATAGATATGCGTCATATCCACCAGTTATTGGAAGTACGATGATTTCAGGGATTTCATACGGATGTATCTCCTTTATACGACTGATTACCGTTTCTACCATCGCTCTTTTAGTTTTAATCACCATCAGACTCTCCTTCTCATTGCATAGCTCACCTTCCCAGTGGAAGATCGACCTCACCTCAGTGATGTTGACACATGCTGCAAGGTGTTCATCAACAAGCCTTTCTGCGATTCGCTCTGCCTCATCACAGGGAGATGTGGAGAGGATCACAACAAAATCGTTCTGGGTCATTTTATTCACACTCCTTTACTCAGCTGATAGGAGAATAATGGAAATTAAAAGCAGATGATGGTTCATACCTTTTCACTCCACCAGGAAGATAAAACTCACAATCTGATAGAGAACATACAGTCCAATTGGGATACCAACGGTGAGAGCCGCCTGTTTCATCTCCATCTTCCGTGCATGCTTAACCGCAAACATCCAGATGTTGGCACTCCATATCAGGAAAATCATACTAACAATCGCTGCATATTTCATCATCGGATCTGACATCAGGGTTTGCTGGAAGAGTTCGGGGTTTTCAATCGAGAAATCAATCCCACTTAGCGTATAACGGAGCAGAAACAGCGTGATGAGCGAGCTAAAGATCTGGGGGATGAAACCATATCCAGTGAACTGCAGAAGTCGTTTGAACTCCCCCTCCCCGCCAAAGAACGATGAGAGCACATAGAATACTGCTGTATAGATAAACCACATGAAGAACGCCATGAAAACTGCAACTGCTGCGCCAAAAATAGGAGCAATACGGGCAATAGCGGTTGCATCTGGTGGTAGCTCAGGCATTATCGCCCTGATCACAAGCTCTGCAACGATATAAGCACTCACGGCACCGATTATCCCCACAAGAAGCACTGTAAGCGCTGGATATCTCCATTCGATACCCCTCTTCATCTTTTCACCGAAAAATTCATCGGGGTCGATCAACGGATTCATGTGAGCCAATTGGTCACTGTGTATTTATACTTTTCCAGAAGCTACTCCGGGCGGTTTTCTCAGCGCAGCTTCCTTAAAAGCCTGGCTAATGCAGATCTCCGCTCTTTTCTGGTCATTTCCTCCCAACGTTCCTCTGCTTTTGCAAGTTCATCGCCCTTGAAGTCTGCTGGCAGGTTTTTGAGTTTATCAAGCTCACCAGCATCGAGCCAGACACCTCCACACGAGAGGCAGACATCGATCTCGATCTCATCAGCCACCTCGATATCCATTAAGCCTCCACAGCTGGGGCACACAAGTTCACTCTTTGACTGTGTGCCGATCTCTTTTGTCAGATAGTCTGAAAGCTGCCGGTTTCTGAGAAGTCGGTTAAGCTCGCCCTTATCAAGCCAGATGCCACCACACGCCCTGCATCGATCGATTATTACATTTGGTCCAATGACTTCGATCTCTTCCCCTTCAAGCTCAACAAAACACCTTGGACAATCTATTTGCCTTTTAAGCCTTCTTCTACCGTGTAATGCCATAATACACCCAGTGAGTAGATAATAACTCATTTATATTATAAAACTGTAACGCTCAACAGATATGAGTCACTCCAGCTATCAGAACGCATGTGAAACGCTTGCAAGAGCGGTATCGAGATCTATCAATGAGAAGGAAATGAAGCCCATAGATCTCAATCGAATGAAAAAAGAGGTTGGATCAGAGCACCATCTAAATACACTTCCAAAAAACTCTGATATACTTAAAGAGCTGATTAAAATCGAAGGATTACCGCTTAAACCCGTTTTTCTCGATCTTTTAAGACGAAAAAAAGTAAGGACAATCTCTGGTGTTGCTGTTGTCGCGGCCATGACGTCCCCTTATCCATGTCCGCATGGTAAGTGTCTTGTGTGTCCTGGTGGTCCTGATTCTGTGTTTGAATCCCCACAGAGTTACACAGGTCATGAGCCTGCCGCTATGAGGGGGTTGCAGCATGATTTTGATCCCTACAAACAGGTTGAGGCAAGATTGAACCAGTTGAGTGAGATCGGGCACGAGGTTGATAAGGTGGAGCTTATTATCATGGGCGGTACGATCACCTCCCGCTCGCCTGATTACCAGCAGTGGTTTGTGAAGCGCTCGATAGAGGCTATGAATGATTTTGGTGCCCCATATCCAAACAAGAGCCCAGCGAATGACTGGAAGGATGTCCAGAGGATCAATGAGACTGCAAGAGTGCGAAACACAGGGATCACATTCGAGACGAGGCCTGATCAGTGCAGCAAGTCACATATTGAACGCATGCTCGATCTGGGTGTAACAAAGGTTGAACTCGGGGTTCAGCATACAGATAATGATATACTCAGGCGCATAAATCGCGGACACACCCGTGAGGATGTTATCGAGGCAAACAGGCTCCTCAGGGACTCGGCGCTCAAAGTGGGTTTTCACATGATGCCCGGACTTCCTGGATCTGACCCGGAACTTGATTTTGCATCTTTCGATGAGATCTTCAGCAATCCTGACTTCATGCCCGATTATCTGAAGATATACCCCACGCTGGTTGTTGAGGGTTCAGAGATTGCAAAACTCTGGGAAAAGGGTGAATACCAGCCACTGACGACTGAATCCGCAGCAGAACTTATTTCAAGGATTAAACCGATGATTCCACCATGGACGAGACTACAGAGGGTGCAACGGGATATTCCAGCAGATAAGATACTTGCAGGGGTTAAAAAGAGCAACCTGAGGCAGATCGCAAGAAATCTGATGGAAAAAGCTGGGAAACGATGCAGATGTATCCGCTGCAGAGAGGTCGGTCACCGTATGCTCGAAGAGGTGGCATTTGAAACAGGAGATCTTGCACTCAAGATCGAACAGTATGCGTGTGCAGGTGGAGTTGAGAATTTCATATCGATCGATGCCGTAGCGGATGATGCGCTTGTTGCGTTCCTGCGCCTGCGATTCCCTGAAGATCCTTTTATGAACGAACTTGATGGGGCAGCACTCATCCGAGAACTCCATGTATATGGTCCAATCGCACCATTTGAGAATACCGGGGTGGCTGGATGGCAGCACAGAGGTTATGGTGAGTGGCTCCTTGCCAAAGCAGAACAGGTGGCTTCGGATCACGGATTCTCAAGGATTGCTGTGATGAGCGGTATAGGAGTCAGGGGATATTATAAAAGAAAAGGTTATGAGACACGGGGCGCTTTTATGATTAAGGAGATTCAATGATGAAACCAGCAGGTGAGATGCGTGAAATCCTCCTCAAACTTGCAGATGCGGTCATTTCAAATGTTACTGATTGTATTCTGCACTCGGATGATTTCGATAAGATCGTTATGGAGAAGAGTCGAGACGTTACAAGAAAGCTCGATATGGTCGCAGAGGATACGCTTGAGGCTTATCTGCTTGAACATGATCTTTCTGCGCGGATAATCTCTGAAGAACTTGGAGATAGAGTTATTCCGTCAGGAGAAGATCCAGCATTTACGCTTGTGTTCGATCCTGTTGATGGCTCTACAAATGCATCTCGTGGGATTCCTTTCTTCTGCACATCGATCGCCTATGCACCAAAGGTCAAAGATGTTGGGTTTGATGATATCACGATCGGGATTGTAAAAACTGCATACGGGCGGACGTATCATGCTGTGCGGGGAGAGGGTGCGTTTCTGGATGATAAGAAGATCGATGTTGGGCATATCGAGCGTGATCGAAGGAAAAAGCAGATCTTTTGCATCTACAGCTATGGGGTAAACCAGCTTCCCCACGGGATTTTAGAGTTTGGGGGACGAAATATCATACGGGTACTCGGGAGCATAGCGATCGAGATGTGTCTTCTCGCTCAGGGAGCGCTCGACGGGATCATCGAGGTGCGTGATGTCATGAATGGATATGACATCATGGCGTCATCGCTCATACTGAAAGAAGCCGGCGGGATCCTGACAGATACAGCAGGTGAGCCAATCCGTGCGCTTGCTGATGTCAAAGGGATATCTTTTGTCGGTGCACGCGATGAGGAGACTCATGATCAAATATTGAGGATTCTCAAAGGGTAAAACGATGACGTTTTTCGAAAGATTCAGGGATAAAAGGTCTTTTGACTACAAGCAGTGCCTCGTTATACGCACCGATCTCAAGCTCTCAAAGGGTAAAACTGCCGTTCAGGCATCACATGCTTCGATACTTGCTTATGAGCGTGCACCAAAGTCTTTAAGAAAGAAATGGATGCAAGAGGGGCAGAAAAAAGTTGCGCTTGCTGTGCCTGGCGTAAAAGAGCTTTATTTACTGAAGGAGCAGGCAGATAAGCTTGGGGTTGCCTCGGCACTTGTCGTGGATGCAGGTTTAACAGAGATTCCACCTGGCACAGTTACGGCACTTGGACTTGGTCCCGATAAACAGGAGATTCTTGATAAGATCACAGGTAAATTGAAGCTTCTGTAAATCAAGCAGGGCGTCATGGTACCCTCGACATCTTTATCTTAAATCGCTTATAACGATATAAATTATAAACTCATATCTTTGCCGAGGGATTCAGATGAGATCACCAATGAGACCGCTTGATATGAAAAGGATTGATAGGAACGCTGCATATCACGGACTTTCAACACTTCAATTGATGGAGAACGCAGGAGCTTCAATTGCCCACGCGATAAGATCAAGATTTGAGCGCGGTAAAATCGTGATCATCGCTGGTAGAGGAAACAACGGTGGGGATGCTTTTGTTGCGGCCCGACATCTCAAAGGGTTCGAAGTTGAGATCTTCCTTGCAGGACGGTTTGAGGAGATCAGAACAGCAGAAGCGCGTACAAACTGGGAGATACTCAAAGCAAGTAACTTCAGACTAACAGAGATTAGAGATTCTTCAGCCATGAAAGTTGTGCGTGATGCGCTGGATGATGCAGAGATTGTTATTGATGCGATCTTCGGTACAGGCGTCACTGGTAGTATAAAAGAACCAGAAAGAGGGCTTATAGAGCTTATAAATAGATCAAATGCGTTTAAAATTGCCGTGGATATCCCCTCTGGTTTAGATCCAGAAACTGCTGAAGCCGATCTCGCGGTTTGTGCAGACCTCACCGTTACATTCCATCGCCCAAAGACGGGGATGCTGCTTGATGCTGCGGCTGCTTATACCGGTGAGATAGAAGTGGGTGATATCGGAATCCCCTCGCTCTTTGAGATCTTAACTGGTCCAGGCGATCTTGAAGCACTTCTAAAACGGGAGAAGACGAGTCACAAAGGAGATAACGGCAGAGTTTTGATCGTTGGAGGGGGGCCGTTTACAGGTGCACCCGTCTTATCTGCCATGGCCGCACTCAGAAGTGGTGCTGACTGGGTAACGCTTGCCCTTCCCAGATCTGCTGCAGCGACGGCAGCCACATTCTCGCCGAACCTCATCGTTGAACCACTTTCCTCTGATATTCTCTGTCCAGATGACCTCGAATGCATACAGAACCTCATGGGGCGTCACGATGTCACTGTGATTGGAATGGGCGCAGGCGATGCAGATGAGACGCTTGAACTTATGCGATCTGTTATTAAAACCTCAAAAAAGCTTGTTCTTGATGCAGATGGTCTCTACGCACTTGATCTACCTTCACAAAAAGAGGATCTTATCATAACTCCGCATCGTGGTGAGTTTGCCAAGATGGGGGTTGAGATCACAGGAGATCCCGAGACTTTTGTAATGGAGTTTTCAAAGAAGAACGGGTTCACAGTGCTCATGAAAGGCGCTGAGGATCTGATCAGTGATGGAAATAATTTAAGGATAAACAGGACCGGGAACGCTGGTATGACGGTTGGTGGGAGCGGGGATGTACTTTCAGGAATTGCTGGTGCTTTCTATGCGATCTGCGATGACCCGGTCGCAGTGGCATCTGCAGCCGCATTTCTCTCTGGTGCAGCGGGTGATCTTGCGTTCAGGGAACGGGGATATGGACTTCTGGCAACTGACATCATCGATAAAATCAGCGATGTTTTAAAGCAGATCTAATCACTCAGAATCTCTGTTCCGATCTTCTCGCCCCGCACTGCTTTGAGGATGTTTGATGGATCGCTGCCGTTGAGGACGATCGTTCTGATCCCCGATCGCTCGATCACCTTTGCCCCTACAGGATCTATCACAGATGTTGAGCCTGCATGGAGTTTCGTGGAAAGTACAACCTCCACAAGCTCATAGGCGCTCATCTGCTCGTATCGTTTCGAATCAGGATTTATCTTTGGATCACTGCTGTACACACCGTCCACCGATGTCGCATTTATCAGAAGATCTGCGCCCACATACTCAGCAAGGATCGCAGATACCGCATCAGTCGTATAACCAGGACTCACACCGCCCATCACAACAATCCCATGCTCACCTGCGACGAGGGCGTCCCTGTATGTGGTAATGACCTCAGGATATGCGAAACTTCCCAGTGCAAGGATCAAAATGTATGCGTTGAGCCGTGTCACATCTATCCCGATCCGATCACAGATTCCTTCGTTTGCGCCAAGTCCTCTCCCAAGTTTGATATATTTTCTTGCTGTTTCTCCACCACCCGTTACAACAAAAACATGGTTAGAGGTGGCAATTTCCCTTAGAACTGACGCAAAGGCCTTTATTCGATCGGGGTCGCTATCTGATATCAGCACTGAACCTCCGATTGATACAACAATCTTCATATCTTCCCCAGCATGTAATCGTTAGGGTTATATATTACACTATGGTATTAAAGATCGTCTGCGCCGATAGTGTAGCGGTTATCACCGAGGCTTGCCAAGCCTCAAACTCGGGTTCGAATCCCGGTCGGCGCATCAGGGGTAAGGTTGGATGCAACTCAAACTTTAAATACCCCCTGCTATTAAGAATGAACGGTGAAACGTAATGGCAAGAATGTACGCCAGACGAAAAGGTAAATCAGGATCAACAAAACTATATCGTAAGGAGATCCCTGAATGGGTCAATATGAGTTCGCAGAACGTTGAAGAAGAGGTAGCCAAACTCTACAGCCAGGGTTACTCAACGAGCGAAATCGGCATGATACTGCGGGATAAGTATGGAATTCCTTCAACAAAGCTTGTGACAGGCAAAAAAATCTCAAAGATACTTGAAGAGCAGGGAACTCCAATAAAAGTACCTGAAGACCTTGAAAATCTTATTATAAAAGCACTTCGTCTCAGAAAGCATATAGAGAATAATAAAAAAGATCTCCATAATAAAAGGGCGCTGAATCTGATTGAGTCAAAGATCCGAAGACTGGTAAAATACTATCGAAGAGAGAAGGTGCTGCCAGCGGACTGGTCATACAGCCCTGCTACTGCTGAGATGCTGATAACAAGATAGATAGAGGTTTCTATTTATATCGTCCTCTCAACTCAATTTCGGCTACACGTGCAAGTACAGACTCAGCCTGATCGAAACTTGCCTGGTATCCTCTCTTAAATGCACTGATCAGGTCATCATACCCCTCATGGCTGCCCCGGAGTGTCTGGAAAAAGACGTGGAGATCAACACCCCTTGCCTCGATCGTTTGCTCATAAAATGAAAGCCCAAAGTCGATTAAATATAACCTGTCACCCTCTGTAACGATCATGTTCGATGTTGTAAGGTCTCCGTGTATAATCTCGCCTGAATGGAGTCGTCCAACAAGTTCGCCTGCCCTTTTGCAGTATTCTTCAGAGATGCAATCTTTGAGTGGTGTGCCGTCGATGTACTCCATTGTTATCGTGGTATGCCAGCAGTCAAGCACAATTGGAGTTGGTACACCGAGTTTTCGCGCCTCTTTCATTATTTTTGCCTCAAATTTTGTCCGCTCACGCCTGATACGCTCATCAAGCTCTTTTATACGATAGCTTTTCGGTATTCTCCGTTTGTAAACCTTATCCTGCCTTATATCAACGATCGCCTCTGCGCATTGAACCACGCGTGATCTCGACATATCACTCCTCAATTCTTTCAAGAAGCAGTCTATTTGCATGTTCTGGGTCAGCTCGCCCACGCGTCTTTCGCATCACCTGGCCCACAAGATAGTTGAGCGCCTCCTTTTTTCCTGACCGGTAGTCATTGACTGCTGCTGGAAACTCTTTGATGACTTCGTTGACTGCTTTCTCGGTTTCATCGATCTCAGCCTTTAAAAGTCCTTTCTCGCTTACAATCTCCTTGACGTCTCCGCCATGATCAAGGAGTGTGCGTATAACCTCTATAGCACCATGATCTGTTATTTTGTCCTCCACAAGAAGCTGCATAAGCTCGATGAAGTCCTCTTTCGCGATACGATTTACTTTGATTCCGCGATAGTTGAGTTCCCCCTTCAGTACGTCTGCAATCCATGATGTGCAGATGCCTGGATCAATCCTGGATGCAACTGCTTCAAAAAAGTCTGCAAGATGGACATCAGAAGTCAGAATGGTTGCATGAATCTCTGAGATGTTGTACTCACGCAAAAATCGCTCCCGCTTTGCATCAGGGAGTTCAGGCAAACTTTCTTTTATTTCATCGATCCATCCTCCAAGCCGCATGAGAACGAGATCTGGTTCAGGAAAATATCTGTAATCATACTCTGCTTCCTTTGTTCTGAGTGGGATCGTGATACCGCGCGTCTCGTCAAAATGACGCGTCTCCTGTTCAACCTTCTTCCCCCTTCGCAATACATTCTTCTGACGATTCAGCTCAAAAAGAAGGGCTTTCTCCACTCCTTTGTATGAAGATATGTTCTTAACCTCTGTGCGGTCGCCCCCATTGATCGAGATATTTGCATCGACCCGCAATGAACCTTCAAGATCGCCATCAAAGACGTCAAGGTACTCGAGGATGTTTCTGATCTTATTCAGGAACTGTCTCGCTTCACGAGGTGATCTCAGATCTGGCTCGGTCACAATTTCAAGAAGCGGCATTCCTGAACGGTTGTAGTCAACCATTGTGTACTTCGCCTCTTCGATCGCGCCCTTATGAACAAGTCTGCCTGGATCTTCCTCCATGTGAACACGATTGATCCGAATCCCGCGCTTTATATCTTTTTCAAGATATACGATTCCATCTGTTGCAAGCGGGAAGTCGTACTGCGAAATCTGGAAGCCCCGTGGAAGATCGGGATAGTAGTAGTTTTTCCGATAGAAGAGTGTCTCCTCCTGAATCTTGCAGCCAAGAGCAAGTGCAACCTTTATCCCGCACTCAACAGCTCGCCTGTTTATAACAGGGAGTGCACCTGGGAGCCCAAGACAAACAGGACATGTATGGGTGTTTGGGGGGTCATCGTGGTAATCTGAAGAACACCCACAAAATAGCTTGGTATTGAGCTTGTTGATCTGCACGTGACACTCAAGCCCGATCATAACATCTACATCAGTCGTCTGCAAATTCACCATTCTATCATCCTGTTCCTCAATATCGGGTGCATAAAAGTCTTTCTAAATGTCACCTGTAATCATGGTCTCAGGTGAGTGAAGATGTGCAGATCGATCGATATAGAACTCTGTCAGCCATACCACCATAAGCGCAATGAGCATGGGTATCACAATGAGCGAGAAGGCAATTTGCAGTATCATCTGAAGGGCACCCCCAATTACAGGGATCACCGAAGCTAACATGAGGATGATCACATACGATATCTCAACAACAAATACCGCTGCAAAAAGAATCACACCTAAGAGTAACATATCAAGCTTGTTTGATTTAAATACCCTGTATGACCTTTTCATTCCTTCGATTGCGCCCACTCCATCCACAACGATCGCAAAGCGTGCAAGATAGAATGATAGGGCGACAAAGATCTGGTATAAAATCATGATGAGCGCACCAAGAACGAGGAGCATAACGCCCACCACAGAGGTCGCCATAACAACTACTCCTGGTACCAGTGCCAAAAAACCGAGAAGGAAGGCAATGCCGACCAATATATTCGAGATAAAAACCGCCAGAAAATGCTTCTTTCCGTAATCAAACATATCCCCAATCCTGCACTCTCCCGTCTCGATCGCAAGCTTTGCCATCCCTACAGCGCCTGCCCAGATGAACGCATCGACCAGCATTAAAAGAATCGAGATAATGAGAACGCCTATGAGGAATATACCAATAAAAGGTGCAACCACCGTCCATAGTTCAAAGAGTGCTTCTGGAGCAGGTTCTGGTCCAAGCTTCTCTAAATATGGGATGATTGAGGCGAATGCAGTGAAAAATGCAACCAGAATAGCGATAACCAGCATAACCCAGATCAGGATCTGTTCAAGAATAAATGGCACTGCAAGATTCAGGTTTTGTTTCCACGTCTCAAAACCATCTCCTAATATCCTCCCGAGGTCAGTCACAGGTTTTAATAAGGAAGTTTTGATATAAAAACGTTACTCGATTTTCTTTTTTGCAACTTTTATCGCCTCGATCACGCTCGATTTCGGTTTTATCGTAGCAACAGGTATCTCCACTATCTTCTCGATCGTCGGACTACAGATTGGGGCACAGACAATCGCCGATGCCCCTCCCCGTTCTGCCTGAATCGCCGCAACGATCGTATCCTCGATATTTGTCGCAGCATACTCCTTTATACCGATATTTATGTCATTGGCAAATATCTCTTTCATCTCGATATTGTCCAGGATGCCTCTTGAGGCAATCACAGCAATGAACCCGCGTTCTTCTGCACCCATGTTCTCGATTTCTCTGATCGTTGAGATGATTTTTCTGAATGTACGCAGGTTTGGATCTCGCTCACCTGAAAGGATCTTATACAGCGTGCTCGCTGGTATTCCCGATTGCTTGCTGAACTCTCCCACGGTCATTCCGAGTTTCTGCTTTATCGTCCTTCCAAGAAGTGTTGAAATCTCTTCATTTGATCCAAAAACCTCTGATAAAAGTTCATCGGCAACACCCATTATAATTGGATGAAACAGCAATTTATTTATACTTTTGGGTAATCAGGTCAGAGTTAACAAACGTAAATTATAAATATTGAGTGGAGGTAGAATCTAATTATGTATAAAAGGTTATTGATTAGTATAGCTGTAGTAACTATTATTCTATCAGTCTCAGGCTGTATCACACCAGAAGAAAAGGCGACAGGTACACTTAGAATCGGCTTTCAGCCCGCAGCACATCACGCCGCAGGGATGGTCGCATTTGAGAAGGGATGGTTCGAAGATGCGGGGATAGATGCAGAGGTTGCTGGTATTTACTGGGCTGGCGGCTCGCCTGAGATGGAGGCAATGCGCGCTGGCGAGATGAATGTGGCTTATGTCGGCATCTCCCCGGTCATCAATGCAATAGGACACGGACTTGATGCAAAGGTCGTTGCAGCAGCCCAGAAGGAGGCACAGGTACTTGTTGTTGCTGCGACAAACGGCACGCCTGACTGGATATATACCAGGCCAAGCGATCTTGAAGGTAAGACGATCGGAACGCTGACGAGTGGATCTATCCAGGATGTCATCTTTGATAACTGGATGAACAAGATGGCGGCCGAGGGCAGACTTGATAAAAACAAGGTGACGGTTAAGTATATGGGTGTGGGCGACATGATGTCCGGGCTTGCCACAAAGAATCTTGATGCGATTTACTTCTCTGAGGAGCTTACAGAAATCCCGGTTGTTGCAGGATATGGTGCTTTTACAAATCTCACCTCGTACGAGACATACCCAAACCATCCCTGCTGTGTGCTTCTTGTTTCAGAGGATCTCATCGAGAACCATCCTGATATCGTGAAGAAGCTCGTTGAGATTCATATCAATGCAACCGAGTATGTGATGAACCACCCGGAGGAGACTGCAGAGATTGTCAATAATTTCCTCGAATGGGAAGAACATGGCTACCCGAAAGAAGCAATCCTGCGTGGGCTTAAAGCTGAAGGACCGATTCCAATCGGATTTGACTCCAATCCACATAATATCACCGATGCAACGATGGATATTGTCAGTATTCACTATAAGCGTGGTTACATCGATGAGCAGCTGAGCGAATCTGATATCTTTGATTACAGCTTCTATGATGAGGTTATCGAGGAGCGAGGAATGTGAATAGAAGAACGGTAAACATCCTCGGTCTTCTCATATTTTTCTTTTTATGGGAACTCTTACCGATGATAGGAGTGGTCAATCCCGATTATCTTCCCCCTCCTTCAGAAGCGATCGAGAAGATACCGATAGAGATTGAAAAAGGAACACTCCAGGCAGCAATCAAGGATAGCTTCATTCATTATCTTATCGGATTTGGTGGCGCACTTCTTTTTGCAATACCACTTGGTATTATAATGGGGAGAATCAGACTGGTTGAGGATTTGCTCTACCCCATAGAGGAGATGATGCGACCCATTCCGCCAATTGCGTGGATTCCTGTTGCGATCATCTGGCTGGGATTTACGCCATGGGCTGCAGGTTTCATCATATTCATCGGTGCCTTCTTTCCCACATTGATTAATACCTATGACGGGGCAAAGAGTGTGAATAAGACAGATATAGAGGCTGCGATGACCCTCGGAGTCAGGGATGAATTCACGATGATACGAAAGATCATATTTCCAGCATCACTCCCGCGTATCTTTACAGGAATAAGGGTGAGTAACGCTGCGGCATGGATGTGTCTTGTTGCAGGGGAGATGTTTGGTGCAGGTGGAGGAATTGGACTGGAACTTACACTATCAAGGAACTATATGGATATGGCACGAATCTTTGCCTATATGCTGGTACTTGGAATCATCGGGATCTCCAGTGATATTGGCATCAGGAAGTATGAGTCAAAGGTGCTTCGTTGGCGTAAAGGTGTCGTTGCATGAGTGGTATCAGGGTTGTAGGACTTACAAAACGATTTGGCGATCTTTTAGTCATTGATAATCTGAGCTTTGATGTGCTGGATGGTGAGATCCTGTGTATGGTTGGCCCCTCTGGTTGCGGAAAAAGCACGATCCTGAGGGCCATCGTCGGGCTTGATCGTGAATATGAGGGGGAAATCTGGATCGATGGGGAGCTGGT
This sequence comes from Candidatus Syntrophoarchaeum caldarius, assembly GCA_001766815.1. Lineage (NCBI taxonomy): Archaea > Methanobacteriati > Halobacteriota > Candidatus Syntropharchaeia > Candidatus Syntropharchaeales > Candidatus Syntropharchaeum > Candidatus Syntropharchaeum caldarium. The sequence goes on along the minus strand of LYOS01000001.1, from coordinate 171,801 downwards.
TACAGAAATAGACTCGAGGATTGGATTTGTTTTTCAGGAGCATGCACTCTTCATGTGGCGAACTGTAATTGAGAATGTTGAGTTTGGGCTTGAGGTCAGGGGGGTTGATAAGCAGAAGCGGCGAGAGATTGCGCAAAAAGCGATTCGTATCGTCGGACTCGAAGGCTTTGAGAACGCCTATCCCCACGAACTTTCGGGAGGGATGAAACAGCGGGCAGCACTTGCCAGGGTATTTGTCATCAGTCCAGAGGTGATCCTGATGGATGAGCCGTTTGCAGCGGTTGATGCACAGACGAGAAACCTCCTCCAGGAGGAGCTCATTGAGATCTGGCAGCGCAGGAAACGGACGATACTCTTTGTGACCCACTCGATCGATGAAGCAACATATCTTGGCGATCGGATACTTGTTCTTGATCGGCGGCCATCGAAGATAAAAAAGATTTTTGAAAATAGAATACCGCGCCCCAGAGATCGAACGTCGATCGAATGTATACAGCTTCGAAGGGATGTTCTGAGGGTTCTCAGAGAGGCGCGTGGCGAACTCTAACCATAAGTTTGTTACAGGATCTCACCGGATAGAATCATCTCTGCAATCTCTAAATCCATTATGATAAACCCTTTTGTGATCTTTGCAACAGCAACGAAGTAGTCAGAATCAGATAGTTCAATTATTGCATCACAGAAGCTCGGAACCCATTTTAAAAGATGTTCGCGGAGAAATGATACCTCCTGCTCGATGTAATACTCGAGGTTATCTCGATCCTCGATTGAGCGTTTGCAGAGACAGTGCATAAACTCAGACTCGATGGCGATATCATCCTTGAAGAAGAGGACTTTATTACCACTCGGTTCATATCCTGCACACAGATACGCGCGTTCAACCGCCTGAAGTGTGGACGACGATTCCCCATCTATCCAGTCTGACTCACACCGCGAGATGCCGTTCTTTGAATCCTTTGGAAACAATTTCTGGTAATCATTGACCATTGCATGGTGGAGTGTTTCTGCATCCTCATATGATGATACGAACGCCTCCAGTTCTGCAAACCCTTCTGCAAGTTCAGGGTAACGTGTAGGATCGGCATGAGGAAATACCATTCCACGGCTCATAAACGCATCTGCAAGTGCACGTGGTGGCTCACCGCTGAAAAAAAGTGAGATCGCCCAGTACATTCTTCGCCTGATCTCAAGAACCGCCAGCATAATACATCCCAATTACATTACCGTTGCTGACGTAGGCTTGAGCTTTCTGTATAAAATACTTCCGAAACCATAAGCTATTTTAACGCCGATGCCGTGAGTCCTTTGATGGATGCTGTTATCGGATTGGAGGACGGTACAACAGTTTATGGCGAGGGTTTTGGTATAGAAGGTGTCGTCTGTGGCGAACTTGTATTCACAACCCAGTTTACAGGCTACGAGGAGGCACTGACCGATCCTTCTTACAGTGGACAAATTTTAATGTTTGCATACCCATTGATCGGAAATTATGGACTGAACCCAGATACGTTCCAGTCAGAGAGGATGCAGGCAGAGGGACTTGTTGTAAGGGAGGCATGTGATCACCCATCTTCCCATCGATCGCTAAACTCGATCCACGACTTTCTGGAAAGCGAAAGAAAGCCTGGAATCGCAGGTGTCGATACACGAGCACTCACGATAAAAATCCGTGAGCATGGTACACTCAAGGCATGTCTGATGACAGGCAAAACAGTGGATGGCAGCAGGGCGGTCGAGCTTGCATGCAGGGAGCAGGAGATCTCAGAACTCGATCTCATCAGCCGTGTCACATGTAAACGTATGTATCATATTGAAGGGGATGGTAAAAGAATCGCTGTTATAGATCTTGGAATTAAAAATAATATTTTGAAGAGTTTAATGCGAAGAAAACTGGATATCTTTGTCTTTCCAGCAGATTCAAAGGCATCAGATCTTGAATCAGTAAATCCAGACCTGTTGTTGCTCTCAAATGGTCCGGGCGATCCAAAACAGGCTAAAGCTGCAATCAGACTTGTATCAGAGCTTGCAGGCTCACTACCCATAGCAGGAATCTGTCTTGGCCATCAGGTGATCGCGAGGGCGCTTGGGGCGGATACGTACAAGCTGAAGTTCGGACATAGAGGGGCAAATCAACCTGTAAAAAATCTGAGAGACGGAAAAGTCTATATCACATCACAGAATCACGGATTTGCAGTTGATGGGGACTCGATTGAAGGTACAGAGATCAAAATTACCCAGATCAACACAAACGATGAGACGGTTGAAGGAATTGCATGCCCGTACCTTAACATATTCTGTGTCCAGTATCACCCCGAAGCACACCCTGGTCCAAGGGATACTGAAGCCTGGTTCTTTAATCAGATCGTTGATGTGATAGAGAATTGAGGGAAGAGGGATGCCAGTAGATGAAACAATAAAAAAAGTGCTTATTCTCGGTTCAGGTCCAATTTTGATTGGACAGGCTGCCGAATTCGACTTTTCAGGAAGTCAGGCATGCAGGTCGCTCCGTGAGGAAGGTGTATCAGTTGTGCTTGTAAACTCAAACCCCGCAACGATCATGACCGATCCTGACACTGCTGATGCTGTGTATCTCGAACCATTGAAATCCGAGATCGTCGAGAAGATCATCGAGAAAGAACGCCCCGATGGTATCATGGCTGGAGTTGGGGGGCAGACAGGACTCAATCTAACAGCAGAGCTTGCAGAGAAGGGCGTACTTGAAAAATACGGGGTTAAAATTCTCGGAACGCCGCTTGAGGCGATTTATGAGGCTGAAGATCGTGATCTTTTCAGGAAGGCGATGATTGAGATAGGCGAACCTGTTCCAGAGAGCCGTGCTGTTACATCGATCGAGGAAGCGGAGGCGATGATCGATGAGCTTGGTTTGCCACTTATAATCCGTCCTGCATACACGCTTGGTGGTTCAGGGGGTGGCATCGCTCGCACGCGGGATGAGCTCAGGAAGATCTGTGAATTGGGGATCAAACGGTCACGGATAAATCAGGTGCTTGTCGAGGAGAGCGTGCTTGGATGGAAAGAGTTTGAGTATGAGGTAATGCGTGACTCAAACGATACCTGCATCACGATCTGTAACATGGAAAACCTTGACCCAATGGGAATTCACACAGGTGAATCGATCGTTGTAACTCCCTCACAGACCCTTAGCGATAATGAGCACCAGATGCTAAGAACTGCTTCGATAAATATCATACGATCGCTTGGTATTGAGGGTGGCTGTAACATCCAGTTTGCGGTGAAAGACGGAGAATACAAGGTCATTGAGGTGAATCCGAGAGTTTCAAGGTCATCAGCACTTGCATCAAAGGCAACGGGCTATCCGATCGCAAGGGTCGCCGCAAAGATCGCCATTGGGCTTCATCTTGATGAGATCAGGAACAATGTCACGGGCGAGACACCTGCCTCATTTGAGCCTGCGATCGATTACGTTGTTGTCAAGATACCGCGCTGGCCATTTGATAAGTTTGTGACTGCGGATAATACACTTACCACCTCGATGAAGTCAACAGGCGAGGTGATGGCGATCGGACGCACAATCGAGGAAGCGCTCTTAAAAGCCGTGAGATCGCTTGATATTGATACCAGCTTCGGCAATGATGAATGGGAAGAGGAAGAAGTGATAAGGCTTCTTGAAACCCCAACAGATAAGCGGCTCTTTGCGATATATCGTGCGTTAAGGATTGGATTTAGTGATGAACGGATTGCAGCACTTACAGGTTTTGATCGTTTCTTCATAAAGAAGTTGAGGAACATCATCGAGGTTGAAGATAAAATAAAGGCTAAAAAGCTTGATAGGGACACTCTTAAAGCTGCAAAACGGATTGGGTTGACAGACGAGCGGATTGCAGCCCTTTCCGGAATGAAACGGGAAGAGGTCTCTGACCTGCGCCATGATCTCGGGATTCTTCCAGTCTATAAAATGGTTGATACCTGTGCTGCTGAGTTTGCGGCAAAGACACCCTACTACTACTCATCTTACGAATATGAGACAGAGATAGAACCATCTCACAGAAAAAAGGTTCTTATCCTCGGTGCAGGACCAATCAGGATCGGACAGGGCATTGAGTTTGATTACTGCACCGTGCATGCTGTAATGGCTCTTAGAGAGGAGGGAATTGAGGCACATATTGTAAATAACAATCCTGAGACCGTATCCACAGATTTTGATACCTCTGATAAGCTCTTCTTTGAGCCGCTCACACTCGAGGATGTGATGAATATCATCGAGGCTGAGAAGCCATACGGTGTATGTGTTCAGTTTGGGGGGCAGACCTCTGTTAACCTTGCGATCCCGCTTGCAAATGAGCTTTCACGAAGACCTGATCTTGATACAAAGATTCTTGGAACAAGTCCTGAAGATATGGATCTTGCAGAGGATCGAAAACGCTTCAATCTCCTCTTACGGAAGCTTCAGATCCCACAACCTGATGCAGGATACGCCACATCACGGGATGAGGCCCATGCGGTTGCAGAAAAGATCGGGTATCCGGTGCTCGTGAGACCGTCCTATGTCCTTGGTGGCAGAGCGATGGAGATTGTCTATGATGCAGAGGATCTTGATAGATACATGGATGAAGCTGTCAGGGTCTCACCAGATCATCCTGTCCTGATCGATGACTTTCTTGAGCATGCGGTCGAGATCGACGTGGATGCAGTTTCAGATGGTGAGGACGTACTGATCGGTGCGATCATGGAACATATCGAGGAGGCAGGCATCCATTCGGGTGACTCGGCATGTGTGATACCAGCACAATCACTCTCTGAAGATATACTTGATACCGTGCGTGAATATGTGAAGAAGATTGCACTTTCGATGAATGTCAAAGGGCTTTTAAACCTCCAGCTTGCTGTAAAAGATGGTATCGTCTATGTGCTTGAGGCAAATCCAAGATCATCACGCACGATACCGTTTGTATCAAAGGCGATCGGCATTCCGCTTGCAAAGATCGCAGCAAAGGTGATTACTGGAAAAACCCTGAAAGAGCTTGGATACACAGATGAACCTGAACCCAGGTGTGTTTCCGTAAAAGAGGTGCTTCTCCCGTTTGATAAGCTACCTGGAGCAGATCCACTACTTGGACCCGAGATGCGATCCACAGGGGAGGTGATGGGGATCGATTACGACTTTGCAACCGCATTCTACAAGGCAGAACTTGCAGCAGAGAATATGATTCCAAAGCAGGGTACAGTATTTCTCTCAATAAGGGATGAAGACAAGGATGATATCCTTGAAGTTGCAAAAAGTATTGCAGAGTCCGGCCTGAAGCTTATTGCAACCTCAGGAACCGCAAGATACCTCCGTGATCACGGCATCGATGCAGAAACAGTAAAGAAGGTCAGCGAAGGTTCACCGAATATCGTCGATCTCATAAGACGCTCCGAGGTTGATCTTATCATAAACACACCTCGCAGCAAACAGTCCAGACGGGACGGCTATGAGATCAGACGAGCTGCGGTTGATTTTGGTGTGCCATATATCACAACGATAAGAGCCGCTATTGCAGCTGCAACCGCAATCCAGCGGGCGTCAGATATGGACGTGGTATCGTTGCGGGAATACCATAAAGAGATCACGAATCAAACTTAAATACCACGAGACAGATATACATCCGTGTGCCGGGATGGTCGAGCGGTAAGGCGCAGGCCTGGAGAGTACTTTTGTTCTGATAGGAATTAAAATCCAGTTAGCCTGTGGGGATTATCCCCTCAAGGGTTCAAATCCCTTTCCCGGCGTATCACACGTCTTCATAAACTCTCGAAGCACTATCGTTGCATACCCCCCTTTTGGCAGGACGAATGCAAACTTAACCATCCGATCCCCAAGAACCTCAAATGATGGATCCACCGGAAGTTTTATCTCCCGTCTCATGCCCCCTGATGCAAGCGCTTCAACTTCATCCATTCTGAAGTCTTCGGGCTCAATTTTACATGATTCAAGGATTTTGTGTTCTATCTCCCCCTCTCTGCCGCCGGCAATCTCGGTCTCAAAGCCAATGAGTGGGGCAGTTACAAATGCACGTCCTCGTGCTATAAGGTCGTTGATTCCCGCAACCTCATGGGATCTCACCACCTGCCAGTGCCTGACATCAGCAAAACCATGCTTATTTCTGAAGCAGACTATATCTCCCTCTTCTGCCTCATTCAACCCAAGTCCTTCCTCCATCCTTGCAGAAACAATCCGATTGAAGATGTATGACTGGTAAGCATGGATGAAAATCTTGTAGAGTTGTTTTGGGAGTGTGAGGAAAGCACCGAGATAGTCATCAGGTTTATTGATGAGTGCATGGAGTATCGTCCGTTCGAGATGCAGTCCCTTTGGCATAAGCTCAACCGCCCGTTTGAAGTCGCCCGTGGTATAAATGAACCGCCTCACCTCTTCGACCTCCTCGTCCTCACGTCCAAAGGTGGCTGTGAGAAGTAGATATGCCGCGTCCTCAAACTCACCTTTTATGAGAAGTTCCCCTATTCTGTGGTTTATCGGACGCTGTACACCGAAACGTTGATTACCAAAGTAGTTTATGACACCCCCGTGCGCTTTTATCTCACTCTGTATCTGTATAAGGCTATTTTCAACCTCTTTGCCTGTTGAATTAACCTCTCTCACGATTATCTCAAATTGATTGGCATATAAATCCCCGATTGCAATTTTTTTCTGTGATCTGCCGACCACATTGAGTTTAACACCATTTAGCCTGATGCGTTCGATCTCGCTTGCATCGATCTTCCAGATACTGATTCGCTGTTTCGTGACCGCTCGCTTGTCCTTCGTTCCTGCCCAGTTGATCCGTCTTCTGCTGATCCCAAGTATCCGAGAGATTACCCTCACAAGGTTGTGCATCTCCCAGTCACGCTTCTCGAGATCAAGGATGAGATAGTTACCCTCCTCTCCTGTATCTGACTCCGATAGCTCTTCGACAATAAAATCCTCGGGCTCTGCTTTTATTATTCCACCTATACCCTGCCCATCTGTGAGATAAACCCGCACACCAGTGATCCAATCAAGTGAGTCGGGTGATACATGAACTACCATTAAATCTAATATGAGTGATGCAGAGATTAAAAGAATGAGGTTCCTTGTTGACTGTATGCTCGGTCGCATGAAATCATGGCTCAGACTCTTCGGGTATGATACGATCTATGCAAGTGATGAGGCTGATGATGGGGAACTTCTTGAGATGGCAAAAAAGGAAGATCGAATAGTATTGAGCCGTGATCGTGAGTTGATTGAGAGGTGCAGGCAGCGTGGAATAGATGCGCTGCGAATACACTCGGTGAATACAGCCGAGCAGCTCACAGAGGTGATGCTGGGGGTTGGTATTGAGCCATGTACCCGAGTTCTCCGCTGCACGTTATGCAACGAGTCGATCAAAAGATTGAATAAGGATGATGTCAAAAAACTAAAGGAAGAAGAAGGGTATGAATATGTACCTGCTTCAAGCCTCGGTGACCTGGAGTTCTGGCAGTGTACAGGTTGTGGCCATGTATTCTGGGAGGGGGGGCACTGGATTAACATCGAAAAGATGGTAAAACTTCTGAGGAGGCGTTGTATGGATGCAGAACGCTTAAAAAAGAAACTTGAACACTGGATTGAACACAGCGAGGGACATATAGAGAGCTATGAAAAAGCTGTGATCGAAGCTGATGCACTTGGACTGTCTGATTTAAAAACAGACCTTGAACACGCGGTTGATGCGATGGAAGAGGCTACAGAATGGCTCAAAAGTGCACACAGGCGATTGAAGTTGGGACAGTAAGGGGTTAGATTAATAAATGGGTGAGATCAATACGAGAGTATCCGATGAATACAATCACGATATTTGGAGGAATTTGATATGGCAGAAAAACCACACATGAATCTGGCTGTGATCGGACATATTGATCACGGTAAGTCGACACTTGTGGGAAGATTGCTCTTTGAGACAAAGACGATTGATCCACATTTGATCGAGCAGTACCGAAAAGAGGCAGAAGCGAAGGGAAAAGCGACATTTGAGTTTGCATGGGTAATGGACTCACTGAAGGAAGAACGAGAGCGTGGTATCACGATCGATATTGCTCATCAGCGATTCGATACCGACAAGTATTACTTCACGGTTGTAGATTGTCCAGGGCATCGTGACTTTGTCAAGAACATGATCACAGGCGCATCCCAGGCAGATGCCGCGATTCTTGTCGTTGACGCAAAGGACGGTGTGATGGCGCAGACAAAGGAGCATGTTTTCCTCTCCAGGACACTCGGTATCAACCAGCTCATCGTTGCGCTGAACAAGATGGACATGGTTGACTACAGCGAGGAGCGCTACAACGAGGTCAAGAAGGACATCGAAGATCTCCTGAAGATCGTTGGATACAAGGGGGATATGGTTACATTCCTGCCTGTATCTGCACTCAAGGGAGACAATGTAACAGAGCCAAGCGAGAACCTGAAGTGGTACAAAGGACCAACTGTCCTGGAAGCACTCGACAACTTCAAAGAGCCTGAGAAACCGATAGACCTCCCACTCAGAATACCTGTACAGGATGTCTACACGATTTCAGGCGTTGGAACCGTCCCCGTTGGCAGGGTTGAGACTGGTGTAATGAAGAAAGGCGATAAGGTTATCTTCAGCCCAACGATGAAGTCTGGTGAGGTTAAATCCATCGAGATGCACCACGAGGAGGTCCCTGAAGCAATTCCAGGTGACAATATCGGATGGAATGTGCGAGGCATCGGTAAAGGAGATCTCAGAAGAGGTGACGTCTGTGGGCACGTCGATAACCCACCATCGGTAGCCGCAGAGTTCACAGCACAGATCGTTGTCCTGCAACACCCGAGCGCAATAACAGTTGGATATACGCCCGTATTCCACTGTCACACCGCACAGGTCGCATGCACCTTCATAGAACTTCAGAAGAAGCTTGATCCAAAGACAGGAGCGGTCGCAGAGGAGAACCCACAATTTTTGAAGACTGGTGATGCTGCGATCGTCAAGATAAGGCCAACAAGGCCGCTTGTGATCGAGAGGGCAAAGGAAATTCCACAGCTTGGAAGGTTTGCCATACGAGATATGGGGCAGACGATCGCTGCAGGGATGGTTATCGATCTTGTCGAGAAACAATAATATCGAGGATAGAGAATGGGGCAGGTAGCACGGATACGGCTTGCGGGAAGGAGTCCTGCACAACTCGACAAGATCTGCGCCCAGATCAAGCACATCGCTGAGATGACAGGTGTTATCTGCAAAGGACCCGTTCCCCTGCCAACAAAGAAACTCACCGTTCCATGCAGAAAAAGCCCGGATGGCGAGGGTACAGAGACATGGGATCACTGGCAGATGCGGATCCACAAGCGATTGATCGATCTTGATGCAGATGAACGGGCATTACGGCAGTTGATGAGAATTCAGGTTCCAAAAGATATCAACATCGAGATCGTTCTGCGGAGTTGATTAAAACCTCGCCTGGAGGCGGTTGCATCAGGGTATATATCCCTTTCAAAGCCAGGGGTGCCAAATCCCGCCTCTCAACTATTTTAAAAGATGATGAGCGGCAGCTATTTGCAACATTAATGCTGGAGGATGTGATACGGTCTTTAAAATCCTCAGCTGTCGATGAGATCATTCTTTTATCAACATCAGAAGAAGGCATCGGTGCAATTGAAAGCTCACATGGAATTGAGTGCCTTATAGATGATAGAGATCTCAATAGCGCCATAAACTCGATTTTAAAGAACGAAACAGATCCTGTTATGGTTGTGATGTCAGATCTGCCACTCATTGGCTCTTCTGAGATAGATGAGATGCTTGACTTCAGGGAGGATCTTGTAATCGCACCAGGAATTGGAGGGGGCACAAATATTCTTGTTGTGAGATCCCCAGAGCATTTTAGAGTTGATTATTACGGAAATAGCCTGCAGGATCACATTAATATCGCAAGAAAGCATGGATTAAGTTTTCGTATTTACTATTCGTTCCTTGCGGCGGTTGATATTGATGAAGAGGCAGATCTTGTCGAACTTTTGATACACGGCGATGGTACAGCTGCTGCATCATATCTTCGCACGCTGGGGGTTTCATTGAGTGTAAATCAGGGCAGAGTTACGGTAAAACGAGAGGTTTAGAATGATAGAGGGGATAGTTGAGCGGTTTGCAAAGCATGGATACCAGTTACACCCTGATGCTGCGCGAATGCTCTGCGAGCAGATGGTCGAAGATTCACAGATTAAAGAGATCCTTAGTTCAATCGATGAATCCACAATTGTCATCTGTCCTTCAGACATCTCCTGCTTCTGTGAAGCGAATGGAAAGAGAAATAGAGGTACATTTAATGTTCTGCTGGATTTATCAGATGTCCAGATCGATGCGGTCGATGAATGGGGGTTTGTTAAGCGATTTCGGGACAGATACGAACGGCTCTCACGCATTCTGCAGAGCAGGTTGAATGTACGAAGTATAAAAAGCCTCGAGCGGGTTAAAAAACTGGACGTGGATCAAATCGGGATTGTCGGGGTCGTCTCAGAGATCAACAAGACTCCAAACGGCCACACAATTCTTGATCTTGAAGATATGACTGGCAGATTTCCCGTGCTCCTTATGAAAGACAAACTGAATGTCAATATTGTCCTCGATGAGGTGATAGGAGTCCAGGGATCACTGACAAAGAAGGGAGAACTTTTTGTAGCCGATAAGATTTTCTTCCCAGATATTTTCAGTAATTTCACACCGAATCATGCAGATGTGGAGAGTTTTGCGGTTTTTATCTCTGATATTCACATGGGGAACTGCACATTTATCGACGATGCATGGGAGCGATTTATCGCATGGATGCGGGGGGAACTTGGTGGTGAACGAGAGATCGAACTCTCCAGAAAGGTGAAGTATCTCGTGATAGCAGGGGACGTGGTCGATGGAATCGGGGTCTATCCAGATCAGGAGAAGGAACTTCTCATCCCTGATCTCACCGAGCAATACAGGAGGGTTGCCAGATCACTCGCAGAGATTCCAGATGAGATCACAATCATAATCGCACCCGGAAACCATGATGCAGTGCGGCAGGCAGATCCCCAGCCCCGCCTCCCAGAACGAATTCAGGTTCTGTTCAAGCAACATAAGAATACGATATTTGTGAGCAACCCTGCCATGGTTGAGCTTGATGGTGTTTCTGTTCTGATCTATCACGGACAGTCGTTTGATGACCTGATAATGGCAATACCTGGTCTTTCATACGATCATCCAGAAGGTGCGATGATCGAGATGCTGAAACGGCGGCATATAGCACCGATTTATGGTGGAAAAGTACCGATTGTCCCGTCTGTTATCGATTCAGGCGTTATCGAACGAATTCCCGATATCCTGCTCTGTGGGCACACACACACAGTCGGAGTTGGTAGATACAGGGGTGTGACCACCATAAACGCTGGTACATGGCAGGGACAAACCGAATACCAGAAAAAGCTTAATATAACGCCTGTGCCGGGATGTGCTGCGCTTGTCAATCTCAGGAGCCTTGATGTGAATATGCTGAAGTTTTGCTAATCGATCTGGGTCAGGTTGTTTTATCGCCGTTTTCGATCCCGATCTTTGAGAAGAAACGCATGGTAACCGCGTCACCAACCAGCTTCAGCAGGCTTTCTTTATCCTTCATACCGCTGAATACACCCAGTGGTATCTGTGCAGCCCCTGCTGTTGAATGTCCACCAGCAGTACCGATATCACCAAACGCCTCCTGAAGAACGGCCCCTATATTTATCCGGACATCTTTGTTACGCCCGGTTATGTGAATTTTATCTTCACTGAGCCCAAATACAAGTACGGTGGATATTCCCTCAAGGTTGAGAAGATAATCTGCTGCCTGTACCAGTGCATCTCGATCCATGATAAAACCGACGTTTGAGACGAGATAACTCCCCTTCACCGTTCGTCTCCTTATCGCCTCCCCAAGCACGTCCAGCGTCTCGGTGGACATCGGAGGTGTCTCAATCTGACCAAGTAGTGTGTGATCCACGAGTGGGTAAAGGAACGCTGCTGCGGTGAGATCTGCGGGGCTGGTGTTTCGCTTAAATTCCTGTGTATCAGTTCTTATTCCATGAATCAGAGCTGTTGCAAGTTCCTTCTCGATTGGTAGTTCCAGTTGCTGAAGATATTTTGTAAGAATTGTGGAACAGGATCCAGTTCCTGGACGCACATCGACATAATAGGATGAAAACTCGGTTTTCATGGGTGGGTGATGGTCTATGATGATGTCGGGTTCGATCTCTGGTGGAAGTGAGTTATTTGCACCGGGTGATGTGTCAACAAGTGCAAAGCCTGCAAACTCATCAAGGTCAACCTCCTCGATACGCCGCATATTTATATTGAGGAGGTTCACAAACGCGCGATTGACCTGGTGCCCGACTTCCCCATGATAAAGGATCTCTGCATCGGTACCTGTCGTTTCTGCGATATACTTGAGCGCAAGTCCACTTGCGATCGCATCAGGATCAGGACTGTCGTGAAGAACGATGCCAAGCTTGCTACCTTTCATACCAGCCAGCAATTTTATGAGTTTATCTGTACGCTTTGAGAGTGCAACACCTTCAAGCGTTCTGATGATATGTTTTGCAACAATCTCAGCAGGTAGAACCAGTGCATCCACACCCAGTTCCTTCAGATCTTCTTGCTCAACAGGATCGATTGCACGTACAACGACGTACGTCTCTGGAGTGATTTTTTTGATTGTTCTGAGCGCCTGCTGATTTGATGCAGAATTATCTCCAAGAATCAGGATTGCATTGAACTGCTTATTAGCAAGTACTGTCTCTAAAAATTTGGGATCGCTCATATCGCCCAGACAGGCGTCCATATTTTGCTCTCTAAGGCTCTCAACAACCTTTTCATTTATATCAACGATCAGAACTGTATAATCTTGCTTTTTTAAACCTTTCGCTGTCGCAAGTCCTATCGCTCCACACCCAAGTATCAGATATGCCTGTTTACCCGTTTCTTTCGTCTTCTGTACAGGCTCTAAACCATTTGCATTGTTTTTCTCTGCAAGGATGGATAATCCCCCTTTCATAAAGTAACCTTCTCATTAATAAAACATCAGTACTCGGTCAATGTATATATGTTTTTCCAGGCTGTTTCTGCCAATCTTTTACCTCTTATTCCTTACCACACCCTTAAGCTTTTGAAAATCTGTCAGTCGCGGATTCTACATTTTGAACTTTTTTAATTTATTTTTATGGATAATGATCTCATCTCATCCACCCTCAGGCACATATACCATTCCACCATCCGGTGTCCTGTAGATCGTTCCAACAGTTCCTGCAATCTCAACTTCACTCATCTCCTCTGTCACATTCAGCGTCTTTATCTCCTTCCCCTCCTTCACGATGACCTGCATATCAGGCTGTCCAGGGTTCTTGACGATTGTGATATCCCTGGTCGGATCAAGAAGCTCCTGAATATGGTAGGAAGATACAAGCGCTATCAGAAGCGCAACCGCAAAGACCATCGCAACATCGAATAGATTTGCAACACCACTCATCGGATCCTCCTCAAAGGATCGCTTCTTCTTACCTCTTCTCTTCTTCATGTATTTCATCCTGACTACCTCCCGTCACAATCTCACATACAAACTCCATATCATCCATCTCCTGATCATACCAGCGCGTTCTGACCATCGCGATCGAGTAAGATACCGCACCGACCAGAAGCCCCACGACTGTTGTCCCGAATGCGATGATGAGGTTATCTGCAAGGGTCTCGATGTCACCGTGAGTAAGCCCTATCAAAGCAGGTCCCATCGGGATTAAAGTTCCCATAAGACCGAACATGGGACCAATCCTTGATATGAGCTTCGTCAGCTCAAGCCGCTTTGATATGAGATACTCCATATCATTCAGGAGCTTCTGGAGCTTGAGATCAAAGTATCTATCTTCATGATCCATGTGCTCAAGCTCTTTCATGAATAGCGCAACAAACCTGCCTGAGATAACTTCATCCTCAAACTCAAAGTGTAACCTCTTTCTTCTGTATATCTCGTAGAGAAAAGACCCTGTGTCAACGAGGATGAAGCCAACACAGATAAGCAGTGCAATGATCACTGGATACAGAAGGTATGTTGAGATGTAGTATATCGATGACTGGAGCGTTGCAAATATATCTATCATATTTTCCTCCTTTGTTTAACAGTAAACGTTGAGTTCTCCATCTGTGAGAAGCTATTTATAAACGAATGACCGATATAGCCATAGGCGATGGGAATGGCAAAGATAAAGGTTGTGATACCTGACAAGCTGAAGGAGCGAATGTCCAGAATAGATTGGGTTGATTGGCCAGCAGTAGCATTAAAAGCTATCTCTGAAAGATTACATGATATAGAAGAACTTGAGATGGGAAGGAAAATTGCTGAAATATCTGAAATACCGGATGATGAGAAGGAGGTCAAAGATTCTCTGGCTAAGGAAGTCGTTAGATCTACAGAGGAGGTATTGAAAGAACTTGAATCCGGTAAGAGAAAGCCCATGAGCCTGGAAGAGTTCGATAAATGGTGCAATGAATTATGAAGATCTGCATCTCCGACGAACTCAAACGAACGATGATAAAGATCAAAAAGAAAGACATGGCATTTTTTAGAAGAGTTCAAATGAAGATAAACCAGATTTCTGCCTGTGACGAGGAGATGATCCATCGTTTCAAGAATCTCAGGGTTCTCATCTTCGACAGGCTCGTTCATCACGACGAGGCTTACTGATGAGCTACAGGTGTTCTCTTCCCTGTCGATACTCATCATCTTCTCCTCCTCCTACCGATAAACCTCGACTCTCGCCAGTAACCATAGATCACAAGGGCAAGCGTCAGGGTTACGATGAGGATCCAGATATAAGAGATCTTTCCTCCACCGCCCGCACTTCCTCCGGTCTCCTCACCCATTGGATAGCCATTCACACGCGATGAATCTTCTTCAATCACAGATTCTGTCTCATTTATCGGGATCGTAAATTCACCTGTTTCATTGCCCTCACTGCCTGTACCCGATCCGAAGAACTCGCCCCAGTCAAATATCCCGGAGCCACCACCTCCACCACCGCCATAACCGTGGGGTAAGCCGGGAGTTGGAGTGGATGTTGGTGTTGGCGTTGGCATCACTTCCACCACTATTGTCGTCTCGTTATTCGTCTCGTTAACTTCATCTATCCCACCACCCGGATCGGCGACTATCGTCAGGTTATACCCGCCAGGACTCGAAGCATTCCATGTGAAGTTTACAGTTATCTGCTCTCCGTTAACTACGCCTCTCTTTGTCTCTTTACTTTCATCATCAACTTTAAACTCAACCCCAACACTTTCCCCTTCGAGGTTTACCGCCGTAATAGAGGGTGTTATATTCACAATATCCCCAACGTGAACCTCCGTTGGATAATAATCAATATCCTCCACTGCCAAGTCCAGCCACTCTTTTACCGTTAATGGTCTACTAACCTTATTATTGTCTGGCATTGAAACCTGCTCGGTAATTTCGTGATCCGAATCCGCTTCAACGATGATAAGATACTCCCCAGCTTCTACTGGAGTCCACGAGAAATTCACAGGCATGCTAACGTTTACATTAAGTCCATCATCAATTCTTTTTTCCGCTTCTATCTCACCATTAACTCGTAAAGAAACGTTAAATGCAGAAGCGTTACCAGAGCCAATATTTCTGAGTGTCACATTGATTGAAACATTTTGACCGACATAGATATCTGACTTTGGAACCGTAGTGAGATTACTCAGTTCGAGGTCTGGTTGGTTTGTAGAGCCGAAACAGATAACTCTGCCCGTTGCATTAACACCCCCCACGGTATATACCCTCCCATGCACAATCGCGGGTGAACCACCGCCGAGATCTGAACGCCATATCTCTTCTCCGGTAAAGGCATTACGAGCAGACATCCCTGCTGGGAGCATACTGTCCATCCCCGGTCCCTCTGCTTTACCAATAAATACTTTCTTATCTGCAACCATCGGTGAATATGTCCATATCCCCCAATCAGGCACATTCCAGGTCTCGTTTCCTCCGTCTGCATCATTCAGACAGTATGTTCTACACCGCTCATAACCTGGGCATCCACCACAGACATAGATGTTTCCATACGCATGCGCCGGTGTAGAATCGGACCTTGCAATCGTATGTTGCCAGACAATGCTTCCGTTATTTTCATTGAGTGCATAAAACTCTCCTGAACCATAGAAATTATATGTCATGAGGTATACCTTATTGTGCGCAATCGTAACGGAGCCGCAGACACTCCACGAAACTGTTTGATTCCATATCTCTTCACCTGTAAGTCCATCAACGGCAAAAACCTTTGATTTCGGTCCGCCTGTAAAATCACCGAAGAAGACCATTCCGTTATGTGCTGCTGGTGTTGATTGTGCGTGATCCAGTTTCTTTTCACCTTTTGGAGGAAATTGCCATTTTATTTCTCCAGTTGAGTCATTCAAGCAGTAATAGTGCCCCCCGTTCCATGAACCCACATATACATTTCCGTATGCAACACACGGACCACTATTCACACTGCACCCCCCATCAGGGAATTGGAACCTCCATTCTATCTTTCCATCTTTAGCACTAATTCGGTAAACATGATTTCCTGAAGCTATGAATACCGATCCGTCGTAGTATGCCGCAGTCGCCCACGAGCCATAAACAGCCTTATCTATGGATGTGCTCCAGATGGGTTTTGTGCTGCCATTTAGGTCTGTGCTGCCATTTAATTCGTCCAGTGCCTTCACACTGTCATAGCAGTAGACAAAGACCTTACCATCGGCAACAATAAGAGAAGTGGAAGGGCATGCACCAATATCTTCGGTTATCCACGCAGTTTTATTCGTATTCGGCGCTTCCGAGAGTGAGAAACCCGCATTATAATGGAAGCTTGGTGCCCCCTCATACGATCTCCTGTTGTAGATTGTGAATACATCTTTTGAGATATCCACTGAGGTAGAATTCCCATCAAATGCTTCTACTTTTACCTTATAATCATATCCATCCAGCATGTACTCGGTGCTCCAATTATAATAGCCTGTGTTCTCAAGATTGCTTGCAATTGGATGCCACATTATTCCTGCATCCGGGCTGTAGCTGATGTTTATTATTAGTTCATCGCCGTTCGGGTCGGTTGCACTCCACTTTATCGTCTGCACACCGCTCCAGCATTCACCACCTATCGGAGCGAGTAGTTTTATGTATGGCGCTTCTCGATTCTCTACGGTTACAATACGACTCAGATTGTTGTTCGTTTCGTTCGTCTCTTCTATCTCATCATCAGCATCTACCATCACTGTGAGGTTGTAAACACCTGCCAGCAGGGGGTTCCACGAAAAACTGATATTCGCCACGTTATAAGATGAAATGTTCTCGATTTTATCTGCAATCGTTCCGTTTGCAAATAAAGTCGCGTTAAATCCTTCTGCTGAGCCGTTGATGCTGACATCTATGATGTTCTCGGTATCGGTGTACAGTATCATAGTGCTTATATTCTGAGGATATAGGTCGGGCAGTATTACACTGACATTCTCTTCTATGGTGTTATTCTTCTCATCGGATTCAAATACATCGTTTTCCGAATCAGCGATGAGTCTAAGAGTGTAGTTACCCGTTTGGTTTGGCTTCCAGTATAACGTTGTTTTATTAAAGCCATAAGAGCTGATATTCTCGGCTTTATCTACAACGCTTCCATTTATAAGAAGCGATACGTTGAATCCCTCGCCGTATCCTAAAACTTCTGTTTCTATTCTGTTTGTCACATTGACATAGAATGCTGGCAGTTCTGTCCTGGGGTGCAGGTCTGGCTTCGTCACAGTGACCACGCGGCCGATGCAGTTATTGCTCTCATTATTCTCTTCTATTGAATTCTCAGAATCTGCCACAACGGTGAGGTTATATTCCCCTTCTTTCTCTGGCAGCCATCTGAATTCCACCCGCGATAATGCAGTTGAATTCGTCTCCACAATTCTCGCGCGGTCAACCTCGGCACCATCCACAAGAAGACTCACGTTGAATATCCCGCCGTTGTTCTTGATTGTTGCATTGATAATATTTGTAACATTGGTGTAGCAAGCCCGTGTCCCTATATGAATGGGCTTTATGTCTGATAGCACCCGGCTATACGTGCACATCGAAGGATATGGCTTTGCGAACAGCGAGGGGAGTGCCATTGATGTCCATTTAGGTTCGGGATAAGAATCTTTAAATGTGAACGCGAATCCACCTTCAAAATCGCCCGACTTCTCTTCGAGTCCCAAGAGCAGAAGTAGCGGGTTGTATGGGTTTTCAATCCCGTAGTATGTAGCTGCACTCTGCGAATAATCCCAGCTTCCATCTATCGGATTCCCTCCAACAGCAACGATTGCCTGGACTGAATGAGCATAATTTTTCAGATTGGATTCTGGCAGTGGGTCTGTCTGCCCCATCCCCTCTTCCCATTGATTCTTCACAAGATTTTTTTCCAAATATTTCGTGCCATTCTGTATCGAACTATTATCCACAGCTATACCAGAAGCAACCAGAGCTTCTAATGCTATCGCAGTTACATCGATTGAGCTCGTTCCATTCTCAAAATACGGCCATCCGCCATCACTCTCATTCTGACACCTGAGAATATAATTCCTTTCAGTTCGCATAATTTCTGTGTCATTGCCATATCCTGCTCCGGTAAGTGCAAGCACAGCCCACGCATCATCCACGATATTCTTCTCAATTCCAAACTGTTCTCCATCGAAGAATGATTGAATCATCGCAAGATAGTTTTTACCACCAAAATCACGCGGATTCTCACCAGAAGCGATAATCGCAAGCACATAGCGAGATATTAAAGTCAGGTCATGCTGAGGCGGATGCGCTTTTAAATAATCTGTAAGCGACGAATTCAGTCTCGCAAACTCCTGCGGATTCTCTCCAGCAGATGATACCGCTATAATAGCCAGATCTGTCGAATAGCCACCCTGACCGATGCCGCCGTCAGAATTCTGCTGCATTGCTAAGTAATCCAGAGCATTCGTTCTGCTTTCAGGAAGTTGATATTTATAATATTCCGCCATAGTTGTTTCGTTATCAAAATTGTAAAGGCGCTTAAAAGGCGAAGGAATTACCGTAACATTCACGCTCATCCGGTTGTTTGCTCTATTTGAATCTTCATTGCATGCCTCTATCTCCGCTGTTAGGTTTATTGTCCCCATCTGGTTCGGAGTCACGCAGAAATAAACAGCGTTTATGCTCTTATATGGTAGAGAAATCGTCATGTTCAGAATAGTGCCACCGAGTTTGAGTGAGAGATTGCTTGCCACTTCTGAAGTGCCGTAATTGGCAATGCCCACAAAGATAGTATTCGTTTCATTCACATAAATAGATGTGGGGACAGTGAGATACGCGATTGCCGGGTCTCTGTGCAGTACATATGGAGAAACTAAAGGATATCGATCCGTTACCCACCCGCATTCATAAGGCGTGTCTACAATCCCATTGAGATCGAAATCATCGCCGGTACAATCGCTCCAGTAGTTTCCTTCCCTTCCATCGTCCCACGAACTATTACCGGTATCAAATCCGTTCTGAACATTATTCAGATTATTATGATAAACGGTATTATTTAATCCGGTGATATTTACGCCGCAGGAGTTGTTATAAATCCAATTTTCAAAGATTTTATTGCCATTGGATTCGATCTTTATACCTGTGCTCCCATTAATTATCGAAAAACCTCTGATGACACAATTATTCGCAAAAAGCCTTAATGTATCGTTCCCACCTCCGTCTATGATTGTATCATTCATATCCGCTCCCAGAAGTGTGATCTGCTTTTGAATCATTATATTCTCGTTATACGTGCCGCTTGCGACATAAATCGTGGTTCCGTTAATTGTTACATTATCCACCGCATCTTGAATCGTGGGAAAGTCCAGTGGCACATAAAACGAAGGTAGTTCAGCAACAGACACGCTTTTCTTCATTCGATTATTCGATTCATTCGTCTCTGATATAATTTCATGATTCGGATCCACAGTGATTGTGATGTTGTGTATCCCGGATTCCAGAGGAGTCCAATAAAATTCTACGGTAAAGTTCTCACTGGCGTTTAAAGGAACTTCTGTAAAAGAGGTAGTAGTTATGAGTTCTCCATCAACGCTGAATGTAATATTGAAGGGTACAACGACTGGTATCAGTCCAATATTCTCAATTACGGCGTGGATAGTGGTGTTGATATCTTTTGTAATTCTGTTTGGTATTGTGATCTCTGTTATCGCAAGATCCTCGATGATATCAAGCCACACCAGATGCTCATCGATCTCACTCTGGTTTACGGTATGAATTAATACGACCGATTCATCACCTGAGGTTGCGTTGAGCCTGAGCATATCTCCTGCTTTAAGCTCAATTTCATCGAGATAGAGGTAGTAGAAGTCTGGCTCTGACTCAAGTAGCCTTGCATCCCAGCTTAAACTGGTGTTGAGGTTTGTGATCCTTACACTGCCTGTAGATCCCCTCTCAAACAGGTAACCGCAGATCAGGGTCTCAGTACCAGAAGGAGATCTTACACTTAGAGGGAGGTTATCTGTGAGATCCTTTCTGAGATCTGCAGATACCAACGGGAATATAAATAACGAGATTAAAAATACCGCTATCAATCGCCTCACACATTTCACCATTTCTTATTCTACTTCAACTCCTCAAATCCGTCAATCCCTGCAAGATGCTTTGCAAGGTACATGCAGTCTGATGCCTCGATCTCGCCGTTACCATTGACATCTGCTGCAACCTCAACGATCGTCTCAAAACCTGAGACCCCGAGCAGGTGTTTTGCAAGGTACATGCAGTCTGCAGCATCGACCCTGCCATCACCGTTCACGTCGCCGTTTAAGAATACCGTGAAGCTTCCATTGCTGACTGAGTAGGGGATCGGGTTGCACTCTGGTGTTGCGTCGGTGAGTGTTGTGACCTCTAGGTTAAGGGTGCTCGATGATCCGATGGGGCCGAGTGCCATGAAAGTCACGTCTGCAACGAGCACATTGCCGTTCAGACCTGGGTTTTGGGTCTGGTATGCGATGATGGTAATAGATCCTCTTGCTGCATCCTCGATGTTTGCAAAGAGTGTGTCAAAGTCTGAGTTGCAGCACGCAGTTGATACGATGACAACACGAGGGTCATAGGTGAGTGTCAGATGGATTGCGCCTGCGTCTGTCACGTTCTCGATTCTGATCGGGACTGTGAGCGTTCCTGTTGCTCCAACGTCAGGGATCGTTACGATCGCACCACCTGGTGGTGGCGGCGGTGGCGTCCCTGCTACGTTGACCGCTCCATCGTTCAGCACGACTCCTCCAATCTCATGTGCACTTGGATCGCTTAAGAGCACGTTTGATAGCGTGAGACCGGTTGACCCGGTTCCAACAGCCTCGAATTCGATCGTGGCGAGAACGCCTGCCCGAGTCACGCCATTCTCCACTCCCATCCGTGTCTCACCGTACTCAAGCTTTCCAAGGGTGTTGTTGATCGTGTTCACGACTTCGATTGAGCTTGCACCGTCCTGTGTCAGGAAGTCGCCCGCGGTCTGGCTCACAACCTGCAAGATTGCTGGATCAAAGTAAAGGTCATACTGTGCTCCGTAAATCTCCTCACCCTGCGGATCGACGGTTATACTGATCGTGAACGTCTCACCAGGGGATACATCACGGCTATCAACCGTAACACTTGGTCCTGCTGCTTCAACCACGTCCACGGTCGCACTCAACGTATTGTTAAGCTCGTCGGTTTCAGCAATCTCATCATCCGA
Organism: Candidatus Syntrophoarchaeum caldarius; assembly: GCA_001766815.1. Lineage (NCBI taxonomy): Archaea > Methanobacteriati > Halobacteriota > Candidatus Syntropharchaeia > Candidatus Syntropharchaeales > Candidatus Syntropharchaeum > Candidatus Syntropharchaeum caldarium. The sequence goes on along the minus strand of LYOS01000001.1, from coordinate 150,014 downwards.
ATCCGCTTCAACGATGATAAGATACTCCCCAGCTTCTACTGGAGTCCACGAGAAATTCACAGGCATGCTAACGTTTACATTAAGTCCATCATCAATTCTTTTTTCCGCTTCTATCTCACCATTAACTCGTAAAGAAACGTTAAATGCAGAAGCGTTACCAGAGCCAATATTTCTGAGTGTCACATTGATTGAAACATTTTGACCGACATAGATATCTGACTTTGGAACCGTAGTGAGATTACTCAGTTCGAGGTCTGGTTGGTTTGTAGAGCCGAAACAGATAACTCTGCCCGTTGCATTAACACCCCCCACGGTATATACCCTCCCATGCACAATCGCGGGTGAACCACCGCCGAGATCTGAACGCCATATCTCTTCTCCGGTAAAGGCATTACGAGCAGACATCCCTGCTGGGAGCATACTGTCCATCCCCGGTCCCTCTGCTTTACCAATAAATACTTTCTTATCTGCAACCATCGGTGAATATGTCCATATCCCCCAATCAGGCACATTCCAGGTCTCGTTTCCTCCGTCTGCATCATTCAGACAGTATGTTCTACACCGCTCATAACCTGGGCATCCACCACAGACATAGATGTTTCCATACGCATGCGCCGGTGTAGAATCGGACCTTGCAATCGTATGTTGCCAGACAATGCTTCCGTTATTTTCATTGAGTGCATAAAACTCTCCTGAACCATAGAAATTATATGTCATGAGGTATACCTTATTGTGCGCAATCGTAACGGAGCCGCAGACACTCCACGAAACTGTTTGATTCCATATCTCTTCACCTGTAAGTCCATCAACGGCAAAAACCTTTGATTTCGGTCCGCCTGTAAAATCACCGAAGAAGACCATTCCGTTATGTGCTGCTGGTGTTGATTGTGCGTGATCCAGTTTCTTTTCACCTTTTGGAGGAAATTGCCATTTTATTTCTCCAGTTGAGTCATTCAAGCAGTAATAGTGCCCCCCGTTCCATGAACCCACATATACATTTCCGTATGCAACACACGGACCACTATTCACACTGCACCCCCCATCAGGGAATTGGAACCTCCATTCTATCTTTCCATCTTTAGCACTAATTCGGTAAACATGATTTCCTGAAGCTATGAATACCGATCCGTCGTAGTATGCCGCAGTCGCCCACGAGCCATAAACAGCCTTATCTATGGATGTGCTCCAGATGGGTTTTGTGCTGCCATTTAGGTCTGTGCTGCCATTTAATTCGTCCAGTGCCTTCACACTGTCATAGCAGTAGACAAAGACCTTACCATCGGCAACAATAAGAGAAGTGGAAGGGCATGCACCAATATCTTCGGTTATCCACGCAGTTTTATTCGTATTCGGCGCTTCCGAGAGTGAGAAACCCGCATTATAATGGAAGCTTGGTGCCCCCTCATACGATCTCCTGTTGTAGATTGTGAATACATCTTTTGAGATATCCACTGAGGTAGAATTCCCATCAAATGCTTCTACTTTTACCTTATAATCATATCCATCCAGCATGTACTCGGTGCTCCAATTATAATAGCCTGTGTTCTCAAGATTGCTTGCAATTGGATGCCACATTATTCCTGCATCCGGGCTGTAGCTGATGTTTATTATTAGTTCATCGCCGTTCGGGTCGGTTGCACTCCACTTTATCGTCTGCACACCGCTCCAGCATTCACCACCTATCGGAGCGAGTAGTTTTATGTATGGCGCTTCTCGATTCTCTACGGTTACAATACGACTCAGATTGTTGTTCGTTTCGTTCGTCTCTTCTATCTCATCATCAGCATCTACCATCACTGTGAGGTTGTAAACACCTGCCAGCAGGGGGTTCCACGAAAAACTGATATTCGCCACGTTATAAGATGAAATGTTCTCGATTTTATCTGCAATCGTTCCGTTTGCAAATAAAGTCGCGTTAAATCCTTCTGCTGAGCCGTTGATGCTGACATCTATGATGTTCTCGGTATCGGTGTACAGTATCATAGTGCTTATATTCTGAGGATATAGGTCGGGCAGTATTACACTGACATTCTCTTCTATGGTGTTATTCTTCTCATCGGATTCAAATACATCGTTTTCCGAATCAGCGATGAGTCTAAGAGTGTAGTTACCCGTTTGGTTTGGCTTCCAGTATAACGTTGTTTTATTAAAGCCATAAGAGCTGATATTCTCGGCTTTATCTACAACGCTTCCATTTATAAGAAGCGATACGTTGAATCCCTCGCCGTATCCTAAAACTTCTGTTTCTATTCTGTTTGTCACATTGACATAGAATGCTGGCAGTTCTGTCCTGGGGTGCAGGTCTGGCTTCGTCACAGTGACCACGCGGCCGATGCAGTTATTGCTCTCATTATTCTCTTCTATTGAATTCTCAGAATCTGCCACAACGGTGAGGTTATATTCCCCTTCTTTCTCTGGCAGCCATCTGAATTCCACCCGCGATAATGCAGTTGAATTCGTCTCCACAATTCTCGCGCGGTCAACCTCGGCACCATCCACAAGAAGACTCACGTTGAATATCCCGCCGTTGTTCTTGATTGTTGCATTGATAATATTTGTAACATTGGTGTAGCAAGCCCGTGTCCCTATATGAATGGGCTTTATGTCTGATAGCACCCGGCTATACGTGCACATCGAAGGATATGGCTTTGCGAACAGCGAGGGGAGTGCCATTGATGTCCATTTAGGTTCGGGATAAGAATCTTTAAATGTGAACGCGAATCCACCTTCAAAATCGCCCGACTTCTCTTCGAGTCCCAAGAGCAGAAGTAGCGGGTTGTATGGGTTTTCAATCCCGTAGTATGTAGCTGCACTCTGCGAATAATCCCAGCTTCCATCTATCGGATTCCCTCCAACAGCAACGATTGCCTGGACTGAATGAGCATAATTTTTCAGATTGGATTCTGGCAGTGGGTCTGTCTGCCCCATCCCCTCTTCCCATTGATTCTTCACAAGATTTTTTTCCAAATATTTCGTGCCATTCTGTATCGAACTATTATCCACAGCTATACCAGAAGCAACCAGAGCTTCTAATGCTATCGCAGTTACATCGATTGAGCTCGTTCCATTCTCAAAATACGGCCATCCGCCATCACTCTCATTCTGACACCTGAGAATATAATTCCTTTCAGTTCGCATAATTTCTGTGTCATTGCCATATCCTGCTCCGGTAAGTGCAAGCACAGCCCACGCATCATCCACGATATTCTTCTCAATTCCAAACTGTTCTCCATCGAAGAATGATTGAATCATCGCAAGATAGTTTTTACCACCAAAATCACGCGGATTCTCACCAGAAGCGATAATCGCAAGCACATAGCGAGATATTAAAGTCAGGTCATGCTGAGGCGGATGCGCTTTTAAATAATCTGTAAGCGACGAATTCAGTCTCGCAAACTCCTGCGGATTCTCTCCAGCAGATGATACCGCTATAATAGCCAGATCTGTCGAATAGCCACCCTGACCGATGCCGCCGTCAGAATTCTGCTGCATTGCTAAGTAATCCAGAGCATTCGTTCTGCTTTCAGGAAGTTGATATTTATAATATTCCGCCATAGTTGTTTCGTTATCAAAATTGTAAAGGCGCTTAAAAGGCGAAGGAATTACCGTAACATTCACGCTCATCCGGTTGTTTGCTCTATTTGAATCTTCATTGCATGCCTCTATCTCCGCTGTTAGGTTTATTGTCCCCATCTGGTTCGGAGTCACGCAGAAATAAACAGCGTTTATGCTCTTATATGGTAGAGAAATCGTCATGTTCAGAATAGTGCCACCGAGTTTGAGTGAGAGATTGCTTGCCACTTCTGAAGTGCCGTAATTGGCAATGCCCACAAAGATAGTATTCGTTTCATTCACATAAATAGATGTGGGGACAGTGAGATACGCGATTGCCGGGTCTCTGTGCAGTACATATGGAGAAACTAAAGGATATCGATCCGTTACCCACCCGCATTCATAAGGCGTGTCTACAATCCCATTGAGATCGAAATCATCGCCGGTACAATCGCTCCAGTAGTTTCCTTCCCTTCCATCGTCCCACGAACTATTACCGGTATCAAATCCGTTCTGAACATTATTCAGATTATTATGATAAACGGTATTATTTAATCCGGTGATATTTACGCCGCAGGAGTTGTTATAAATCCAATTTTCAAAGATTTTATTGCCATTGGATTCGATCTTTATACCTGTGCTCCCATTAATTATCGAAAAACCTCTGATGACACAATTATTCGCAAAAAGCCTTAATGTATCGTTCCCACCTCCGTCTATGATTGTATCATTCATATCCGCTCCCAGAAGTGTGATCTGCTTTTGAATCATTATATTCTCGTTATACGTGCCGCTTGCGACATAAATCGTGGTTCCGTTAATTGTTACATTATCCACCGCATCTTGAATCGTGGGAAAGTCCAGTGGCACATAAAACGAAGGTAGTTCAGCAACAGACACGCTTTTCTTCATTCGATTATTCGATTCATTCGTCTCTGATATAATTTCATGATTCGGATCCACAGTGATTGTGATGTTGTGTATCCCGGATTCCAGAGGAGTCCAATAAAATTCTACGGTAAAGTTCTCACTGGCGTTTAAAGGAACTTCTGTAAAAGAGGTAGTAGTTATGAGTTCTCCATCAACGCTGAATGTAATATTGAAGGGTACAACGACTGGTATCAGTCCAATATTCTCAATTACGGCGTGGATAGTGGTGTTGATATCTTTTGTAATTCTGTTTGGTATTGTGATCTCTGTTATCGCAAGATCCTCGATGATATCAAGCCACACCAGATGCTCATCGATCTCACTCTGGTTTACGGTATGAATTAATACGACCGATTCATCACCTGAGGTTGCGTTGAGCCTGAGCATATCTCCTGCTTTAAGCTCAATTTCATCGAGATAGAGGTAGTAGAAGTCTGGCTCTGACTCAAGTAGCCTTGCATCCCAGCTTAAACTGGTGTTGAGGTTTGTGATCCTTACACTGCCTGTAGATCCCCTCTCAAACAGGTAACCGCAGATCAGGGTCTCAGTACCAGAAGGAGATCTTACACTTAGAGGGAGGTTATCTGTGAGATCCTTTCTGAGATCTGCAGATACCAACGGGAATATAAATAACGAGATTAAAAATACCGCTATCAATCGCCTCACACATTTCACCATTTCTTATTCTACTTCAACTCCTCAAATCCGTCAATCCCTGCAAGATGCTTTGCAAGGTACATGCAGTCTGATGCCTCGATCTCGCCGTTACCATTGACATCTGCTGCAACCTCAACGATCGTCTCAAAACCTGAGACCCCGAGCAGGTGTTTTGCAAGGTACATGCAGTCTGCAGCATCGACCCTGCCATCACCGTTCACGTCGCCGTTTAAGAATACCGTGAAGCTTCCATTGCTGACTGAGTAGGGGATCGGATTACACGCTGGACTTGCATCGGTCAGGGTTGTAACCGTCAGATTGAGCGGGGTTGACGAGCCGATCGAGCCAACCACCATAAAAGTCACGTCTGCAACGAGTACATCACCGTTCAGACCTGGGTTTTGGGTCTGGTATGCGATGAGGGTGATAGATCCTCTTGCTGCGTCCTCGGTGTTTGCGAATAGTGTGTCAAAGTCTGAGTTGCAGCATGCACCTGATACGATAACAACATCAGGATCATAGGTGAGCGTCAGATGGATTGCACCTGCATCTGTGACATTCTCGATTCTGATCGGGGCTGTGAGTGTTCCTGTTGCTGCAACGTCAGGGATCGTTACGATTGCACCTCCTGTAGGTGTTGGGGTTGGAGTGGGTGTCCCTGATACAACATTGACCACCCCATTATTGAGCACAACACCAGCAATGGGCTGTGCACTTGGATCGCTTAAGAGCACGTTTGAGAGTGTGAGATTGGTTGATCCAGTTTCAACAGCCTCGAATTCGATCGTGGCAAGCACACCTGTGCCAGTCACGCCATTCTCCACTCCCATCCGTGTTTCACCGTACTCGAGCTTTCCAAGCGTGTTGTTGATCGTGTTCACGACCTCGATCGAGCTTGCACCGTCCTGTGTCAAGAAGTCGCCCGCAGTCTGGCTCACAACCTGAAGCACAGCTGGATCAAAGTAAAGGTCATACTGTGCTCCGTAAATCTCTTCACCCTGTGGATCGACCGTTATATCGATCGTGAACGTCTCACCAGGGGATACATCAAGGCTATCAACCGTAACAGTCGGTCCTGCTGCTTCAACTACGTCCACGGTTGCACTCAGCGTATTGTTAAGCTCGTCGGTTTCAGCAATCTCATCATCTGGATCGACTTCAACAAGAAGTGTACTGGTTCCAATAGTAGCTGGCTTCCAGTTAAAGATCACAGTGATATCGCTATCCCCAGCAAGACTGTCAACTCTTTTATCATCCACAATCATCCCATCAGCCTTTAACGTGACATTGAAGGATGAAGCATCACCTGATTCAAGATTGGAGATTGTTGCATCTACTATGTAGTCATGGTCAAGATAGATTGGATCAGGGATGCTGAGGGCGGTTGGCGTGAGATCTATCATACTTGGTTGTGATTCCACAACATTGACCACGCCGTCACTGAGCACAACACCAGCAATAGGTTGAGCAGATGGATTACTTAAGAGCACGTTTGAGAGTGTGAGATCTATTGATCCGGTTCCAACAGCCTCAAACGTGACCCGTGCAAGTGTACCTGTGCCAGTCACGCCATTCTCCACTCCCATCCGTGTTTCACCGTACTCGAGCTTTCCAAGCGTGTTGTTGAACGTATTCACGATCTCGATCGAGCTTGCACCGTCCTGTGTCAGAAAATTGCCTTTTGTCTGGCTTACAACCTGAAGCACAGCTGGATCAAAGTAAAGGTCATACTGCACTCCGTAAATCGCTTCACCCTGTGGATCGACCGTTATATCGATCGTGAACATCGCACCAGGGGATACATCAAGGCTATCAATTGTTACGGTCGGTCCTGCTGCCACTGAAATCGTTACAACCTGCAATACACATACTATGGCTATAAAAACCGTCAAAACCTTCATTCCAAACTTTTTCACCTCAATCACCTCTTTATTCTTCTTCTCCCACATACGATAGCAGGAGCATCACATCATCCACATCGATCTCACCATCCAGGTTGAGATCAGCAAGATATTCGTTGACAGGATACTTTTCTTCATCGTGTATGTAATTTAAAAGACGGATTACATCTCCCATATTTAACACACAGTTACCATCTGGATACGGGGCAAGATCTCCACGTATAAGTCCATGAACAGTTGAATTATTGAGCCTGACACCTGAGATCGGTTGAGCTGAAGTGTTTGCCAGAATCACATTTGATAGCGTAAGATCTGATGATCCGCAGTTAGTAAGATTGAATGTGATCATGGCAAGCACACCTGCACCAGTCACACCATCGGATGTTCCTATCCTCGTCTCACTATACTCAAGTCTACCAATGGTGTTGTTGAACGTATTCACGATCTCGATCGAGCTTGCACCGTCCTGTGTCAGGAAATCACCTTTTGTCTGGCTTACAACCTGAAGCACAGCTGGATCAAAGTAAAGGTCATACTGTGCACCGTAAATCGCTTCACCCTGTGGATCGATGGTGATATTTACGGTGAATGTCTCTCCTTTTAAACCGTTGAGGTCTGGAGGGTCAACGCTTACAATCGGTCCACCAAGCGCTGTTGATACCGATAGAACACCGATAGAGCAGAGTGCTACGATAAAAGTGGTGAGGATCTCTCGCATTTTAACTCAAATCCTCCTCTTAAACGCGTATGCGATCATCATGATGCCGATTCCTGCAATAACCAGACCAAAGCCTGGTGTATTCGGTGTTGTGGTTGCAGCAGGGGTTGATTCTGGTTCTTCTGTATGAACGGGTGTGGCTACAGGTGTACCAGTCTTCTCGGGCGTTGTTGAGGTTGCCGGTGGCGTCGTGGTTGCGGTCACCACGGTTGTTGCAGTCCCTGTTACGGTCACAGTCGGTATTGGTATGGATGTACCTCCCGTCTGGGTCGCAGTCAGTGTTGCACCTGGCGTGTTTCCACCAACCAAACAGACTCCATCCTCAACCGATATATCCAGTGGTTGTGCCTCTGGATTGCTCACAATCACATCTTCCAGCTTGAGATTTGATCCATGATCACCCACCACCCTGAAGGTGATTCTGGTAAGTACACCAGGGTCTGTCACACCACCCTCAACACCCATTCGGGTTTCACCGTACTCAAGCTTACCAGCGGTGTTGTTGAACCTGTTTACAACCTCGATTGTGTTCGCGCCATCCTGGCTCAGGAAATCTCCTGCGGTCTGATTTACAACCTGAAGCACCGCCGGATCAAAGACAAGATCGTACTGTACCCCGTAAACATCAGCACCTGCAGGATCAACGACTACCTCAACCGTGAACTCGTCACCCACAGATGCATCTATCGATGCCGGTACAACTTTTACCAGTGCATCTGTACCTGCTGCAGAGGTTACAGAAGAGACGATTAAAATCCCTGCTATGAGAAAAACAACGATGATTCTCTTTATCATTTCACTTACCTCCAACCATTTTAATCAATTTAGTATACGATTCATCAAGCCTCTTTTATATAAACCTTTTTGTTTTAAATCTTATTTATTTAAGTTAATCTTAAACTTACCTGCTTTTTATTATTCATTACCATGCCGTATCCTTCCACCGTGTTCCGATGATGACCATGTCAAGGATGTTCACCTCATGATCATTGTTGAGATCTGCACGGTCTGCCCATGCTCCTTGTGGAAGATCTCGCCAGCACACATCAGGCGGAGAACACACCCGTCCCCACTCATAGCCAACGATCGAAGCATCCACGATATTCACCGTGCCGTCACCGTTCGCATCACCAGCAATATAGACCACCACATCAAAGTAAGACGTGTTCACCTGCGGGAGAATCCCATCATCTGTGACGGTGAGCGATGCGTGAAACGGTTCATAACCAGTGCCATTCCAGTTCCAGGATCCGTATACATGCTCACATGTTACATCCGTATCATACGTACCGTCTCCGAAGCTCCAGCTATAAGAGGCGATCTCACCATCTGGATCATGCGATCCTGAACCATCGAAGTAAACCTTACAGAGGTGTTTTGAGCCTACATTATTGTAATCATCATAGATAATTGCGTTTGCAACCGGTGGCTCATTCTCTGTGATCGTTACACTACCATTTGCTCTCATACAGTCGATCGCAGTGAAGTTAAGATCTGTCATGATCACCTCACTCAAGTTCAGATATGATAAAGCTCCTTTATCACCTGTTGCTGTAAACGTCACGGTTGCAAGCGTCCCATTCGCCGTTACACCAGCCGTCGTATTGATTCTCGTCTCTGAATACTCAACCCAACCTTCAGTATTGTTGAGTGTGTTCACAACGATCTCTGACTCATTGCCATCCGATGTCAGAAATCCACCCTTAACCTGTGTCTCTGCTTTTACTACGCTCTTGTTGAATACGAGTAGATACTGAACACCGTAGACCTCACCTCCCCCCGGGCTAACCACGATATCTACCGTGAACTCCTCACCCTTATGTATATCCTGATCTGATGGCACAACCTCAATGATGGCAGCCTCAGCACCTGTTATCATGAACGATAGGAGCATCAAGCCGATCAGAAGGATAAATATGACAGTGCGTGGTTTAAACTGCTCAGGCCGGGCTAACATGCAGCACCTCCCATTCCTACCAGGTTAACCTGATATGCGATATTGATCGCACCCGATGAGAGATTATTTATGCAGACGTGATCAATATAGTTACAGGCGATGGGAATGGCAGAGATAAAGGTTGTGATACCAGAGGATTTGAAGCAGGAGATGGATAAAACATCATTTATAGACTGGTCAAAGGTGGCAAGAGATGCTATTCGTGAGCAGGCTTCAAAATTAGCCAGGTTAAAGTCCATGGCATCTAAGAGCGCATTAACCGAGAAGGATGCTCTGGAACTCGGAAGAAAAATAAACAAGGGATTACACGAACGATACAAAGAACTGTATCCTGGGTTAAAGTGAGATCTTAAGATGTTGCTGGTCGTGGATGCCAACGTCCTGTTTTTAGCGATAATCGCCAGAAGCAAGACATGTGATCTGATGTTTTCCGAAAGGCTCCAACTAATTGCTCCTGAATTCTTATTTATAGAGTTAGAAGAGCATAAGGATGAAATCATAGCAAAATCTTCGCTTTCTGAGGATGATTTCAACGAGTTTGTAAATTTATTAAAGGAAAGAATAGATATTATTCCAGGACAGGAATTTGAACGATTCCTGCAGGAAGCAAATAAGGTAAGTCCAGACCATGATGATACTGAATACCTCGCATTAGCGATGAGATTTGATGCTGCTCTCTGGTCCAATGATAAGAGATAGCAGCCCAGAGTCAGGGTATTCTCAACTTCCAATCTACTCGCCATTTTATCCAGGATATAATCCACATCAAAGTTTTCCTTCTCCATTTTTTAAACCTCATAATAAAATAAAAAAGAGTGGTTTTTAAACCACTCTAATACCAGGCTTCGTGTCCCCACATCGTTCCGACAATCACTGCATCAAGGATGTTCACCTGGCAGTCGTTGTTCAGGTCTGCAGCATCAGCGTCTTCATCAGTAGCCCACAGGTACTCGCAGCAGCCTGTACCTGAGCAGGTATCACCCCAGTTGAGACCGACATAGACCGCATCAATGATGTTGACCATGCCGTCACCGTTCGCATCCCCTGCCATGTAGACCGTTACCGGGAAGGAGGTGGTATCCTCAAGCTGTGGGTCTCCGTTGTCAGTTACCGTCAGGTTCACGATGAACGGCTCGTAGTCACCGTTTGGATCACCGAACGGCACCCAGTTCCAGGAGATGTAGGAATGGAACTTGCACGGGCACTCGCCAAGACCTTCGCTTGTCCCATACTCACCATCACCAAACGCCCATCTGATATAGACGATATCGTCACCATCATCGTCGGTTGAATTTGAGCAGAGCTGTGCAAGGCACTCAAACTTCTTCTGTGCGTTGTTGATCCTGTGCTTCGAGCATCCTGCTGCCTCTGGTGGGTTGTTCAGAATTATGCAAGCTTTGCCGTTCGTGATCTCATATAGCACTGGCTCCTTTCCTGTATCAACGATGATAACACCGCTCAGGTTCAGGTCTGTGCAGGTATCAGCAGGTCCGATCGCTGTAAACTGGATCACAGACGAGACACCTGGATCGGTCACACCGCCCTGTACTTTTCTTGTCTCGGCATACGAGACGATACCGTTCGTGCGGTCGATCTCGTTCACAACAACGATCGTATCACTTGCCGGACCAAGGAACGGTCCCTTCACCTGGGACTCAGCTCTGACGATCGATGTATCATACGTCAGGTAGTACTCAACACCATAGATCGGTATACCGTGCGGATCGATCACGATGTTAACATCGAACTGATCCTGCGGTGCGATATTGGTGAGTTCTGGCTCAACGTATATATCAACCGATTCAGGCGTTCCGAACGCATAGACCTTACCGTCGTTACCGATACTCACTGCCATACCAACAGACTCTGCAACAGAGGGTGATGAGCCTGCATCGTCATCGTCTGACCATACTGGTGCTCCTGTCAGGGCATCAAACACACAGATCCCATCTACTGCTCCCCAGTTCGTTCCAACCTTACCAGTGAAGAGCTTACCGTCTGCAACCGCTGGTGACATTGTCCAGCTTCCGCAGGGAACATCCCACTGAAGCGCGCCTGCCTGATTGAAGCAGTAAGTCACACCCGGTGCATTAACACTCCCGGAGACGTAAATGTAGTCTCCTGAGATCGCTGGTGTTGAGTCGCTATAGGTTATGTCCGCGCTCCACTGTATGGCTCCTGTGTCGAAAGCGAGTGCATACAGCTTACCGGTATCGCCAATATAATCCACGAAGGTTGCAACATAGACCCTGTTGTTTATAGCATCGATTGCGGCAGAACCGCCGACATCCCCAACGAGTGAGGTTGACCATAGTAAGGATCCTGTAGCCTCGTCAATACAGGATAAGACAGATGCTCCACCCCATGTCATCTCGCCGACCACGACCTTTCCGTCAGCAACAGCAGGTGTTGAAACTGCACTACCTCCTGATGGAGTTGCGTATGTCCAGAGAACTGTGTTCAGATCGTTCTCATCGAATGCATAGTAATTACCGCCACCACTGCCTGCAAAGACCATGCCGTCAGCAACCGTTGGACCACCGTTACACGAGTATCCACCATCAGGGAATGCAATCTCCTGTAACTTTGCTCCAGTCGTTGCGTTTAGCTTCGTTAGGTTGTAGCCTGCACTTACAAAGAGCATATCGTCATCGTATGCCGGTGATGCCCATGAACCCCAGCCTTGCGTATCTCCCGGGATTGAGGTTTGCCAGAGCACAGCACCTGATGCCTTGTTCAATGCATATACCGTATCATTAGCATAGACAAAGACCTTATCTCCGACGATCATCGCCTGTGAGGATGCCGCTGCGCCGATGTTATCACTGATCCACTTCGTGGTGTTGTCGTCTGGTGCATTGGATGGTGAGTTCCCGGTGTTTGCAATGTCGTAGTGGAACTGCATCCAGTCGGTTATTACTGGTGGTCCCTCGCATTCGAATGTGGCGTCCTGCTCCACGGTATCATAGTTACCCGATGTGTTTGTTATGTAGGTGTTTGGCAGATCTGGTATGTACTCAACGTCTGTTGTGCAGGCACTTGTTGAGTTGCATTTTATCTCGAAGCTGCCGAGGTGGTAAGGACCGGGCGGTCTTTCAACAAACCCTACTGTCTGGTAGCCTATAAACAGCCGATGCTTCTCCTCGTCGATGATGGCGTGCCCCATATCGAAATAAGTTGTGTTGTCATCGAATGTTCCAACCACGAATTCGCCGCACGTGTCAGGGTCTGTTTCTATTGTAAACGTACCTCCAAAGAGCGGTATGCTGGAATTAACCCACACATCGAGTGTTACACTGTCGCCGTACGGTGCACTGCTTGAAGCAGGTTCCAGCCAGTATATACCGTTGGTTCCTGGCGGCACAGGCAATGCGCTCGCAGGTGTGCTCAACACCACTGCTATCGAAAGCACCATTATCATCGCAAGAAGCGATGCGCCAATCCCTTTTCCAAACCTATTTATATATTCCTTTCCTATATTCATCTATTTTCCTCCTGTGGTTGTGGGTGCAGCACCTGAGCACTTTACGGGAGTACCAGTGTGTTGCACCGCACCACTTCTTTTTGATGCACTCACCACAGTACCCCGCATGGGCAGATCCCTGTGCATCTCGGATCTTTTAAACCATGGTTTGAAATAACTGGAAATAATGGAGATGGAGGACGGAAAACCGCCTCCTCCGAACCTGTAACAACCTTTCATCGCTATCTGTGCCTCCTAATCATCACAGCAGTTCAGATTTCTTGTGTATACTAAGTAGGAATCAAAACCTGTTATGAATCCATCACAGTCAACATCCGCTGCCCATTGACTGATCTCAAGATCTCGTGTGTACACCAGGTAGGAATCGAATCCTGTCACAAAACCATCGCCATCCACATCCCCGCACATTCCTTCATCGAGGGCGTAAAGCTTCCCTGCGTCGTTTCCGAAGAATACTCGCATCTCGCCTGCGGTGTTCTTGTAGATCGCTGCGCCCTGTGAGATGTATTCGCCGCTCGGGTCAGATTCCGGTGGTTCGTAGTACCAGAGTTCGCTACCGCTTTCATTAATACAGTATAGCCTTCCATTTACACTGTTTACCGTGAAATAGATGTAGGTAGCATCCCCATCGATCGATAGGACAGGAGATGCCGTAACTCCTGGTTTACAGGCTGAAGAAAGTGTTGGAACCGTGAAACTCCAGTCAACTGTTCCATCGGATTCGTAGATGCAGTAGAGCTTACCAGCAACACGGAAATCACCGCACCCGACATATACCCGATTTTTATAAACAACCGGTGTAGACCTTGAGAAGTCAATCTCTCTGTTCCACGCGTATGTCAGAGTCCCCGTGCTCGTATTGATGTCGTAAGCCCATAACCTTCCACTGTGAATACTACTACTCGTGTAGTTTCCATCCGTGAAGTACACTCTACCGCAGGTTGCGTTGTGGTACGTTGCATTGCAGCTTACAGACGACCTTATCTGTTTTGCGTTTGATACCTCATCTTTGATATTCTTCACATCCACCAGTGCGCCTGTATTCTTATTCAAACAGGTGATATTCCCAAGATCATCTCCAAATACGATGTAATCACCGATTATGCACGCGCCAGCCCAGTAGTAGCCGTTTCCCTCTGTGCTTGTTGTGTAGTTCCATATCTCGTTGCCGTTCACAGCATTAAGGCAGTAATATCTCCCACATCCTTCCGTTGTGCTCCATGTTCCGTTCCATGTGCCGAAATATATTTTGCCGCTATCATAGCTATCATAGGTTATAGGTACGTTTATCTGCTGTGTCGAATCAACGGTCACATTCCATATCTCATCGCTCACATCGTTTGCATTCACAGCGAATACTGACCCTTTCTCATCTCCACGACTCATCGCAAAGAAGATCTTATCATCTCCATAAGCTGGCGTTGAGAGCTGGAAGTCTGCATTGGAATTATAGGAACAGTTACCGTTTTCATTCCCTGTCACTGCGTCAAAGCTCCAGATGTATCCCTCGCAGTCGAGCACATATACGTTGTTATTCGCCACAACTGGAACCACATTGACTCCCGCTGCCATATATGTATTCGTATGCGTCATCACGTTCCAGCTAACGCTTCTTCCAAGAATCTTATCATTGCAAACACCCGTATTCACCTCATCCTTCTGGAACTGGGGCCATTCAGACGCCGTGACCGTAACAACTGTAAATACCATCATAACACAGATTGCAATTATCATGATCTGTGTACCGTAAAAATTTCCATCCCTTTTCATTTAATCATCTCCTTACTCTGTAGAAGGTGGTATCCGCAGATGGGCCTTGATTGAAGGTGTGCAGATCGAAGCAAGAGAGGAAGACATGCTGTTTAGTTTCTGACTGCGGATACCACTGGGTGAAGTGATAAATGGTAAGAGATCCCTTATACGGTAAAATTTCAATTCACTCCTTACCATCTATGCCACCTCGATTGTTCAGTTAACAAATTTTTATGTTTTAACTCTGTTTAATTCGAGTAAGTGTGATGTATTTATCATATATAAACTTTACTATTTCCTTTAAAAAAATAAAGTTAACTTGAACTCATCACACCCTGAGCGTAGTTTCAGCCTCTCCTGAATCACACCATCGCCGCTACCCGATCCTGCAAATGTGATTCTTGGAAATTTTATCTGCTACCAAACTTATATCCCTGGTTCGCAACGTCTGCACGTCTATTTTTATAAGATGGTTGACAAAATTATCATACCTGAAATTACTGAGAAGATGCAGTGGGGGGAACAGAACATCGGCTCTAAAAGAGCATGATGTAGAGCTTGAGAAGCGGAATAAACTTGCAACTTAAGGGGATGTGAATGGATAAAGAGGAACTTGAGCAGATGGTAGAGATGGCGACCATTGACCTTCGAAACGATAAGATGAGGCTTGCAAAGGCTTATGAGGAGTTGAAGGAGCTTGATAGAATGAAGACAGATTTCGTCTCGATCACTGCACATGAGCTTGGAACGCCACTCGCAATTATGCGAAATAATGTTGAAATGCTTCTTGATGGGACCTTCGGTGATCTTGAAGATGACCAGAGAGAGAGTCTTTCGATGATCATAAACAATATCGAACGTTTGATAAAGCTTGTACAGGATGTACGAGATATGTCCGCCATTTATGGCGGCAGACTTCGACTTGATAGTGAACCTACATTTATACCAGAGCTTGTCAGGGGAATCGTTGATGACCTGAAGAGTCTGGCTAAAACGCGGGAACATGAGCTTGAGCTAAGCATTTCGAGCGATGTCTCAGATTTTGTCTGTGACAGGGATAGGGTTACACAGGTACTGAACAACCTGATACACAATGCGATAAAGTTCACACCAAAAGGGGGAAAGATCGTGGTGTCGGTGCAGAAAGATGAATCAAACAGCCAGAACCTGCTCTTTAAGGTTGAAGATAATGGCATAGGAATTTCAGCAGAGGAGCAGGAAAAGATATTCGATCATTTCTACGAAGGAGATACATACCTCCATCATGAGACCGGTGGATCGGGATTGGGGCTTTCGATCGCCAAAGGAATCGTTGAGGCACATGGAGGGAAAATCTGGGTTGAGAGCACACCTGAGGTTGGAAGCAAGTTCTATTTTACGATACCAGGGGGAAATAAGTGAATAAAAAAACAGTTATGGTAGTTGATGATACAAAAGACATGGTATGGACTGTGAAGAAGGTACTCAAATCAGACGGTTATAACACGATGGAGGCAGGTGGTGGGCTTGAATGTCTGCAAAAGCTCTATGAATCGCGTGAGAAGCCAGATCTGATTCTTCTCGATGTTATGATGCAGCCAATGGATGGATGGGTAACTTTGAAAACGATAAAGGCGGATAAGAAGCTCAGTTCAATTCCTGTCTCGATGATGACCGTGATTCCACCCACACCGGATATCATAGAGGGTGAGCTGCTCATGATGTTTGAGAACTACATCACAAAACCATTCACCAAGACTGAACTCCTTAACAAGCTACATGAGACCTTTGAACAGATGGATAAAATAAATAGTAAATATGACGCACTTATCAATAAAAAGGCCGGGAAGGTTGCAGATGAGTATAAGCATCTTGCGACAGAGTTTCTGAGGAGAAAAAGAGTTGTTGAGGCGATGAAGAAATGCAGCAGCACAAAGTTAAAGTCTGGAAAACCGATAGATGAAGTGATAAAGAACCAGGAAGAGCTGATATGGATTATGGAACAAAAGATCGCCGCCATTGAGCATAGATATGGAATATAAAAAATATCGCTCTGGCAGGATGACATCTCTTCTCACAAAGATGAGGTAAATTTCGAAGGAATTACTTAAGAACCTCGAGGAGTGCACCCCTTTCTATGACAAGCATCTCGAGTTTATCCTCACCTGCAACGCCAAGCTCTTCTTCTGTTATCCCAAAAAACGCCATCAGTTGCTCTTTATTCTCACAGGATCTGCTAAAATCATCTTCTTTAAAGTGCAAAAGTTCAAAGATTTCTTCTTTAACGTCCTTGCCAACTTCATCACCGATTATTATGAGGTACACCCTACCTTCACCCTCTTTAACCCCAATCTCAAGGGCTTTGCTGATATTACGCGTTCCAGCAAGATATAAAAGGATCTCAAGGCTAAGAGAAGATGCGATCGCTTCTCCTGCATCCATTGAACGGATCGCTTTAAAAACAGCAGATCGCACGTGTTCTTTTCCTGCCACAAGATCTCCATCAACGATCTGTATAACAAGACTGTGTTTCTGTGCAATATCTGCGATCTCTTTCATCAGTTGCTTCACGTCATTGATCTTTGCGTAACCACAAAATATCTCAGGCTCAAATCTCCTGCCACAAACCTCGTTGTGAAGCTTGATCATTCGATTGACGTGCGCTTCTGTGAGTCTTTCCTCCACCTGTTTTATTCGCTCATGAAATGTGATCCGCGTGGTATCATCCACGAGGTTATCAGCGTGTGCAACGATCTTCTCTTCGATCGTCTCCGGTAAATAATCCTTTGCAGGAAGTCCTAATGCTTCTGCCTCATCCTGAGTTATGCCCGCTCCAATATGCCGCTCAATGATCAGAAGAATGCGCGGATCAAGGCCCAGTTCCCGTCCGATCTCAACTCCAATAACTGCATGGTCGATTTGCTGCGTTTTTGACCTGCCAATATCATGGAGGAGAGCACCAGCCTCGACAAGTTCACGATCTGCCAGATCCTTCCATCGTATATCGCATATCTCAAGTGCCAGATCGGCTACGGCAATCGAATGCGCTATTACATCACTGTTACAGCCAGTCTGGCGTAAAATCTCGATACACTCAGCTCTGTTCACTCAAAACTTCCCATCTCGGATAGCTTCTTTTCTATGGCTTCAATCACCGGCGTGTTATCTTCGTAATCAAGCGATTCCTCACAGAATGGACATTTAAAACTGAACTCTGCGGCATCGTCAAATACAAACCTCACTGAATGATATTTACATGAATAAAAGACATTTTCGGTCTCGTACTTATATCTCTGCTTTAATATCGTCTTAAATTTTTCAATTTTATCCTTTATTACACGATCAAGCTCGTTAAGTTCAATCTTCCAGTAATATGTGAGCCAGCCACTGTCTTCACTCTTCTCCCGACGATATTTCATCAATCTGTTTTCATACAGTATATAGAGTGTCCTTCTTACTGTATTCAGATCAAGACCGACCAGTTCTGTGATCTTATCATCGGTTATCTCATCTTCTGGCATCTTTTCAAGTACACGCAGACCATCTTCGCCGATCAGGCTCTTGAAGTATTTGCACACAACAGGGTTTTCCAGTATTTCCATCTTCACGCACTCTCCTTACGTCGGGAGAGGGATTCGAACCCTCGTGTCCCAATGGGACAATGGATTAGCAATCCACCGCCTTAGGCCGCTGGGCTATCCCGACCTCATACCTCTTCCCATACATATTTGTGATAGATGACTTATTTAAGGTTTTATATTCGACGAGAAGAAGCGGGCACGCCCCAGGTCGCCGCTGTTCTGCCACCCAGTTTGACTGGAATCCGCCTCGATCTCGCACCCCCGTAAGCGCCGAACGTCCAGGGTAAGCCTGCTCCCTTCCGGGCCTCGACCGATCTCCCTGGCGAAAAGTGATGACAAACCCTCCGGTTAGCCACCATCTCACCGCCAGCCCTACAGGACGAGATCTCATTGTTGGAGATCCAGGCTGAAGTGGCAGAAACAACGTCTTCCCGGAGCTTCGTCCCTCGCATATCGACGATTTCGAGTTACAGGGCACGCCGAACACCCCGGACTAGCCCGCAAGTTTATACCTTGTCCTCATTGGTTATATCTATTACTGCAATCATTAAATTTATGTTATCAATAAAATACTCAATATTTGGATATTTTATTTTCATAAATAGAAACATATATTATATGTAAAGTGGAACTTTATATTTACATGGTGAGATCATGGTCACAAAATATCGCACAATTATCTTCAGTCTGGGTATCCTCCTGCTGATGGCACAGATACCTGCCGCGGCATCAGATAGAATAGTTGGAGACGGTGGAGTTGTTGCGGTTGTCTGCACAGATGTCTATGGCTATAAAAACTACTCAGCACATTACAACGATCACTTTCCGCTTGGATCCACGGTGAAGATCTATGTAGAGGCAAGCGGAACCACCTCGAGAGATCTGAATACGGATGAATACAAACCATCAATAAGCTTTGAACTCGTCGGTACAAAACCACCCTATCCTCCTGGACAGAGCTTCACAGCAAGCGCATCATCAAGTTACATGACAAACGATGATAAATCACAGACAAAGCGAACATACGCGACCATCTCATTTGGTATATCATCAGATGAAGATCTTCAGGGAGAATACAGATTCAGGATTACAGCAAAGGATAACAATGCAGGAGGCAGGGTAATTGGGAGAACACCTTATATCACGGTATATGCAGAGAAAGGGGCAACGCTATACCCACCAACCAATTACCAGTATTCCGATCTCACCATCGATCCAAACCCATCGACGGTTGGATCGAGCGTGACAGTCAAGGTTAATGTTACCAATCTTGGGGGGAAAGGTAACTGGAAAGATGAGAAGGTCTATCTGATGGTGGATGGTACTGAGGTTGAATCTACCAGCACCATCAGATTAGACCATGGCGAAGAAGCAGAGGTTACTTTCACGCTTAACGATGAAACGCTCGGCAACGAACCTGGAAACACCACGATCAGGATCGGCGAACTTGAAGATGTTGTAATCAGAGAAGAGGGGATAAGCGGCTCTGGTTCATCATCATCTGGCTCAACGAGTGGTAGCAGTGGACAAACACCTGCACAACCTGGCTTTGAGATTTTTGGAGCGATTCTCATTCTTTTAATTCTCACAAGATCGATTCGCCACCTTTAAAAGGGTGGAGATCTAATGATGTGTGATGCCCGACTACATAAAAGAGATCAGATTGAATGAAGCATCGGATGACGAGCTTGTGGAGATAAGCGATGAACTTGGGCTTGCCCTGAGTCTTGATGAGATGCGGTGGATACAGTCTTATTTCAAAGATAGAAATAGAAATCCTCGTGATATAGAACTTCAGTCGATCGCCCAGAACTGGTCTGAACATTGCTGTTATAAAAGCTCAAGATCGACACTTGAGGAGTTCATCTTTGGAATTGAAGCTCCCCAGAATATCCTCATCATATCAGAAGATGCAGGTGTCGTTGAATTTGATAAAGATCATGCTTACGTCCTTGCTCTTGAATCTCACAACCATCCATCTGCAATAGAACCTTATGGTGGAGCTGCAACAGGTATCGGTGGAATCCTGCGGGATGTTGTCTGCATGGGAGCACAGCCTGTCGCCCTCATCGATCCACTCTTCTTTGGTCCCCTTGATTTTGATTATGAGAGAGTTCCACCTGGCGTCAAACATCCAAAGTACCTTCTATCAAGGGTTGTTGCGGGAATCAGTGATTACGGGAATCGGGTTGGAATACCGACCGTGGCAGGAATGGTGTACTTTGATGAGGGTTATATCGGCAACTGCCTCGTCAATGTGGGGTGTGTGGGCATCGCGAGACGTGAGAATATCATAAGAAGCGCGGTGAAAGAACCAGGGGATGCATTGATACTTGTTGGTGGCAGGACCGGGCGGGATGGGATTCACGGTGTGACATTTGCATCTTGTGAGCTTGACTCGAGTTCTGAGGAGACGTCGATAGGATCGGTTCAACTTGGCGATCCAATCACAAAAGAACCACTGATTCACGCATGCCTTGAGGTAAACGAGCTGGGACTGTTGCATGGCATGAAGGATCTCGGTGGTGGGGGTTTATCCTGTGTTGTGACCGAGATGGCAGATTCAGGTGGATGTGGTGCACAGATTGTACTTGATCACGTGCCGCTTAAAGAAGAGGGGCTCTCGCCATGGGAAATCTGGGTCTCAGAATCGCAGGAACGATTCATGCTTGCTGTTTCTCCCTCCAATGTGGAGAAAGTATTTGAGATATTCGATAAGTGGGACCTTGAGGCAACGCTTGTTGGTGGTGCAATCCCACAGCGAAAGCTTATAATCTGGTATAACGGCGAGATGATACTCGATCTGGATCTTGATCTTCTAACGACGCCTCCTGTTTATGAGCGTGAATGTGCCGTTATTGAGAGGCACACAACCGCATCTGGCGCAGAGCTTCTGCTCGATGAACCCGATGATTATGGAGAGATGCTTCTCGGACTTCTATCCTCAGCAAATATCTGTAGCCGTGCCTCGATAATCCACATGTATGACCACGAGGTGCGAGGTGCCACGATCCTCAAACCGATCGAGGGTAGATTGGGATATGAGACACATCAGGATGCAGCGGTGATAAAACCGGTCGAAGACTCATTCAGGGGACTTGTGATTGCATCTGATGTAAATCCTGCACTCACACAGCTTGATCCATTCTGGGGCGCTGCTTCTGCGATCGACGAGGTTTGTAGAAATATCACAGCGGTCGGCGGACGTATACACTCATTTGCAGATTGCCTTAACTTTGGAAATCCTGAAAAACCAGATCGGATGGGTGCTTTTAGAGAAGCATGTAGAGGACTTGGATTCATGGCAAAAGGACTTGGAGTGCCGTTTGTATCGGGAAATGTGAGCTTCTACAATGAGACACCCCGGGGCCCAATACCTCCAACGCCTGTGATACTTGGTGTGGGCCTGATCGATGACGTACGCTCTGTTATAACCTCAGATCTTAAAAGAGAGGGAAATGCACTCTGTATTCTTGGCGAGACCAGATCTGAGCTCGGAGGTTCTGCATACCTAAGGATGCGTGGTGTTGACGGTGGGCTCGTTCCAGAAACAGATCCCGCCCATCTTAGATCACTGATGGATCAGATACTCAATGGAATTGCATCCGGTGCGATCGTATCCTGCCACGATCTATCAGATGGTGGACTTGGGGTTTCGCTATCCGAGATGGTGATCGGTTCTATGATCGGTGCAAGGATTGATATTGGAGTTATGGGTTCAATGCGCCCCGATTATCTCTTATTCTCAGAGTCAAACTCAAGATGGGTTCTTGAGGTTGAGCGCAAATACCTTGATAAGTTCATCTCAGAAACAGAAGCAAAAGTGATCGGGGAGGTTGGAGGCTCGGAGCTCGTGATAACGTCTGATGGAAAGGACATTCTTGAGCTCTCAAATGAGGATATTGCCAGAGCATGGTCAAGGTCGCTCATTTAAGTTCTTTTGTATGAATGTCCGAGTATATCGGTCCCTGTGGGGTTAGAACGCTCTTTTTAAGCTTGACTTCGTTTATGAGAACTGTTCCAGCGTTAAAGTCACTGTTATTTCTCACAAAATCTGCTACCATCAACTGTTCCTCTTTTCCTGCCCGCTTGACCCTTGCTATGGTCAGATGTGAGGAGAACTTCTTTCTTTCACGCTCAAATCCGAGCTTTGATAAATCTTCCTCAAGCATACCCACAATTTGCTGGAGGTTCGAATCATCCTCAAGCCCGACCCAGACAACGCGCGGGTTCTTCAGTTTTGGAAAGACGCCCACACCTTTAACATGCACCTCAAAACGCGGCACGTCAATTGAATCAAGCACTCTGCAAACTTTTTCTATCTTTTTTTGAGGTGTCTCGCCGAGAAACTTGAGCGTTACGTGGATGAGGGATGGGTTGACGGGTTTAACCCCACTGATATTCAATCCCTGCTGGAGGTCTCTGATCGCGGTCTGTATCTCGATGGGCATATCCACCGCAATGAAGGCTCGTATTTTATCTGACATCAGAGAAGTGTGGCACAGCAAGGTTTATAAAATGGATGGGTGATAGTTAGGAATAAGTTACAGGTGTCTGATATGGGATATTGCTGTGCAAAGTGTAAACATCTCGTTGAGATAGATTATGAGTCACAGGGGATCAGGTGTAGCTATTGTGGTCATCGCATCCTCATAAAACAGCGTCCCACAATGGTCAAGACGGTAAAAGCAGAATGAGAGTAGATCTTGAGTTTGAGATTTCAGACCCCGATGCATCGGTTATATACAGGGCATTACAGCCTGAGGTTATGACAACTCCATCGGAACGTTCATGTACTGGATTGATCAAAGATGATCCAGGTTTGAGACTTACCATCGATGCAGAAGATCTCGTGAGCCTGAGGGCATCGATAAATACATGGTTGAGGCTCGTCAAGATTGCAGAAGATATGATAAATATATTGGAGTGTGAGGTTTAATGAATCAGGAAATATCCCCCCAGCTTCAGAATCAGATCGCACAATTACAGCAACTACAGCAGCAGGCACAGTCGCTTGCCATGCAGAAGTCTCAGATTGAGATAATGCTGAAGGAGACGGAAGGTGCACTCGAGGAACTTGAAAAGCTCGGGGATGATGATGTAATATACAGAAATGTCGGTGAAATACTCATAAAATCAGATAAAGCAAGTGTACAGGCAGATCTTACCGAGAAGAGAGAGACGTTCGATCTGAGGCTGCAAACGATTGAAAGACAGGAGGAACGAATTCAGAAGCGCCTGCAGCAGCTTCAGGAACAGGTGAAGCAAGCTATTGGTAGCATGCAGCAGGGTGCAAGTGCAGTTTGATTCGGGTGTTTTCAATGGGTAAAACAGGCAGTATCCAGTGGATTCAGATAAAGAACAGGAAAGGAAAGATACGACTTGTACCTGAAGGCGAGGCAAAATATAAAAAACCCGGCCCTTGCCAACGTTACGACTCAAAGGGCGCGATACGGCGGAAGATTGCAAGAAAAAAGAGCAGCATCCTTGGCGCAAGAAGGACCTGATCACTCCTTCTTCGAGGCAAGTTCTTCGAGAACCTCAAGAGGAAGCTTTTTTGCGATGTCCATCTTGGTTGGGCACCTTCCAAGTTTTATATCCCTCTTTTTTGCCTCCGCTTTGAGATCCTTTGCCGTCACTTTCTTAACAAGCTCTTCAAGACTCATATTCAATCACCTCGATAAGTATGGGACTTTAACCTTAATAATTTTTACCTCAGAAATTCATTCCACATATACCTAACCAGATATTTTTAACGTATCTCCCCTCAAACCCCTTCGCAGCGTTTCAAGCGAAAGGATTTCATCATGAGCAATGTTTCCAAGGTTAACGTCCACTCCGATCTTTTTTATGAAAAATACCTGTTGATTTTTCAGTGGTGCTTCAAATATGATATCTCTCCAGTCAACACACTCCAGAAATTCTGATATCTTATGCGAGATCACGCTGCCACTCTTATCAAAGAATCCTATTCCTTTACCACCTTCACGGGCCTCAACAATAACCTTCTGACTTCCAGCATCAAGTTCTGCACGAGTGGCCTCAACCCTATCTTTGATCGAGATCGAGTGGTCCCGCAGCGGGTCTTTACTCCCCACTTCTGAGAGCACAATAAACCCTTTTTTATTGAAATCCCTGATGAGGTCGCATTTTTCATCCTCATCAAGCTTAACAACACCGTTACTGACCTCGACTGCATCAAAACCTGATTCCCTGAGCCACAGGGAGAACTGATCGATTTTATCTTCAAGAATTGCCTTCTCAAGTGCCGTGCCTCCTGGAGAGACGATAATACCCACTTCTCTGTAGAGTGCAATCTTCTCTTTCAGGATCTCCTCTGGAAGAACATTTCCGATTCCCCACCCGATCTTAACCTGCGTGATATACGGCGCCGCGGTGTCAAGCAGATCTCGCTGAGATCGCAGACCGATTCCCTTGTCAAGCAACATCGTAACACGTTTTTTACTTTTTAACATGATGAATCACACTCCATGATCCCGAGACGCACGCCTGCATCAATCCAACCATGACCATAGGTGAAACAGATGAGTGCATTTACCCAATCCTCTGCATCCCTGAAGTGAATTCCATCTCTGTAATAAGCAGTAGCCATCGTCCTGAACTCATCCACCACGTCCTTCATCGACTCACCCATGGGTGTCACCCTGAGCGACTCCAGTGCATCTGCAAGCATCCTGCAGTAACGTTCAGTCTTTTCATAGAGATCAGCTTTCACATCATCAGACATCTGAGATCCTCTCCATCTCTGAAATCTCAACAATACCACTTATCGCGTGGTTTTCAACCCGGATTCCGGTTTCAGCTGCTGCAACAAGTGGGTTGATACCGCCCGCAATAACGATACCAAAATGATCCCGTTCCATCGGAATGTCGAAAAGGTCTCTATTGGGCTCCCCCACCTCAAGTACGCCATTGAGTCCTGAATGTGCTATCTTCTCGAGCAGGCGCTCGACATCACTTTTTACAATCATAGGGGCTTCCCGGATATTGGCGAGTATTTTTCCAGATCCCGTCTTTATGACGTCCGTGATCGAGGTTAAACCCATGCCAGTAAGTGTTTCGAGCGGATCTATCGTGGTACTCTCGTATTTAAGAAAATCTGTGAATCGCACGCCCCGTGCCGCCTCAACATAGAGCACTCCGCCTCCTACCGGGTTTATTGAGATACCATGTTTCAGCAGGATACCATCTATTGTTATACTGCAGATGGTCATTATCCCAACCTTATTATCAGCGGCCTCATCAAGAATCTTTATGTATGGACTGATGCTTATGTTTAACCGATCAACAAGTCTGTATATTTCAAGTACACGCTCAACGTCATCCGAATTAACATAAGAAACATTCACAATTACTTTTCCTTCTTTTTCCCAGGGATCAAAGGTAACATTGAATATTGCATCTCGAATCTTTGAGATCGCTGGCGATGGATTACCCTGAACAGATTCCAACATCAGGGATATTTTTATCTACTTCATTAATATAGTTGTAGTATGGGTGGGAAAAAAGGCACCAAGGTTCTTGAAGAGGTTTTCAGAAAAGCCGGTTACAGAGTCGAAGACTCAACCGACTATGACTTTGATCTAATTGCAGAGCAGGATGAAAAGCGACTTCTTATTGCCCTGAAAGTTACAGACACAGTGACGGCAGAAGAGGTGAATCACTACCGCAACAAAAGTGACGTGGTTGATGGAAAGATTCTACTTGTTACGACAGGAACGATCGAGGATGATCAGCAGAGAGACTCAGATAAATTGATTATCTGGGATCGTGAGAAGTTCGCGCGTGAAGTTGGAATGGCGGTTATCACAAATATTGAAGGCTCAGATTTTGTGATCGATACTGAACGTGTGCCAAAATCAATTTTAACATTTCCGATCAAGGTTGACAGGGCTGAGGCACTCAGAATTGCAGATAAAAACTTCAATGTGGTTACAGGCGTACAGCTCAGGTACATCCCGATCTGGTGCTTCGAGTATACCTTCAGAAGCGTACTCTATGGTGCCTCACGCCCGATTGAATTTGAAGGGGAAGGAAAGATCTATTTTAATGGGATCACAGGACGAATGCTTGAAAAAAGTCTACCTGAAAACTTTTTTGAGCGTGTTGTCGAGGACGAGGCGATAATTGAGCCAGTGGAAGTTGATGACTCCTCGCTTGACAAAACTGCTATCGATGATGTGATTGCAGAGAACTCAAAGACCGTGACTTTTGATAAGAGTTCGGCAGATGCAATAATCTCAGAGCAGCGAGTATTTAAACCTGCGAAAGAGGATGTTAACATTAAATCCTATCTCCTGTATCTTCCGATCTGGGAGATCGAAGGGAATACAGGTTTTATGCAGGTGGATGCAACGAGCGGGGAAGAGATAGTCGATCCTATGGATGATGGGGTAGAGATCTTCTGACTCGGATATCCATGCACATCTGACCACAAACCTTATTTAGCGTCCTGCCATGATGAATTTGAGCCGGGGTGGCCTAGTTGGTTAGGGCGTCAGACTCATAGGGATTTAAGATGTGAATGCCTGAAACCTGAGATATCTGAAGGTCGCGGGTCCGAGTCCCGCCCCCGGTATCATTTTTAAGGAGCTTAAGAGATGGATGAGGTTTTGATCTCAAGGGCAATAACTGAAAGCTACATGAAGAATTTCATCGATTCGATGGTGCTTGATGTGGCTGTGGTTGGTGCAGGACCTGCAGGACTGGTTGCTGCCTTCTATCTTGCAAAAAAGGGCGTAAAAGTGGCGGTATTTGAGCGTAAACTCAGTGTCGGCGGTGGTATGTGGGGAGGAGGTATGATGTTCAACCAGATCGTTGTGCAGGAAGCAGGAAAAGAGATTCTCGATGAATTTGGTGTGGACTGTACCCACTACAAGGAGGGGTATTACCTTGCAGATGCAATTGAGGCTGTTTCAACGATTACCTCAAAGGCCATCAAAGCTGGAGCTCGTATCTTCAATCTCATAAGCGTTGAGGATGTTGTAATTCGAGATAAGAGCAGGATTCATGGAATCGTTATAAACTGGAGTGCTGTTGAGCTTTCAAATCTCCATGTCGATCCTATGACGATTGCATCAGATGTTGTGATCGATGCGACAGGGCACGCAGCAGAGGTTGCAAGGATCATCGAAAAGAAGGTTGGCACAGATGCGCTTGTTGTCAGGGGTGAACGGTCGATGTGGGCAGAGGCGGGAGAGCTGGCGGTTGTTGAGAATACACAGGAGGTTTATCCAGGTTTTATCATCGCTGGTATGGCTGCAAACGCAGTTATCGGCTCACCTCGCATGGGTCCCGTATTTGGAGGGATGCTTCTTTCTGGTAGAAAAGCCGCAGAGATCGCAGATGAAGTGAAAAAGCAATGAACCAATTTATGTGGGCAGAGGTAAGTGAAATTCTTAAATCCCCACCCTTTTAGGCACCATGATACCAAACCTCTCAAAAATCTTCCTTTGCTGCTTGGTTAATTCCTGAACAATAATCTCATCCTCATACACCTTACACTTCAGATTCCTTAAGGTGAGCAGAATCTCCTCCACAGTGTAATCTCTCCCTAATTCTCTCTTCAGCAGTGAATAAACAACAAGTGAAGCGAACTGCAGAAACAGGTAGCCCCTCAGCGTCTCTTCCTTATGCACTCTCAAAGGAAGCAGGTTCAGATCATCCTTCGAAAAGCCAAACAGCTTTTCTGCAATCTGTCTTGTGTAATACAAAGATATTACATTCTCTCTATCCAGTTCAGAAGAGGAAATGAGAATCATTATCCCTTTCTTCATCAAAATGTATTCCATCTCCTCTTCCTCGCCCTCTTCAATCTCATCCATTACCTTAAGCAGAGTTCTTCTCATCTCTCTTCCCTTTCTTTCAGGATCAAGTACAACATAAGCATAAACTCTTTTACCAAATAACTCAACTTCTCTTTGCTTTACAAACAGTACTCTTCTCCCATACCTTACAGCATTCCTGTAACTCTCTAACTCTCTGGATTCCTCAACAATAAGCCTCTTGTACAGCTTCCTTAAGGAGGGTAGCCTTATCAGGAACTGTATTTCCTCATTGTAAAGCTCCTTTATATTCTCTTCAGAGAAGAATCCTGCATCAAGAATGACGAAGTATCTTGATACACCATACTTCTTTAACTCCTCCACAGTTGCCTTGAGGGTTGACACATCAACAATATTACCTGCAATATACCTGAAAAACAAAGGAAGTGATGTACTCCTGTCAATAACAAGCAACAACTTGATTTGTTTCTCTATTTCCTCGTTATGCCATCCCCATGCTGATGTTGGGATATTTATCTGGTTTGGAAGAGCAGTTGTATCAATTACTATTCCTTCTGAGGGTGTTATCTGTCTGATGTATTCTTTGAAGAATTCCCTCTGGATGCTTTCATCACCAATCTCCTCAAGAAATTCACTTATTCTTTGTGAACTTATATCAACATCAAAGAACTTCCTGACTATGTTGCCATCATACCACATCCTTGCATACCTCATTGCAGATGGATAACACAATCGGTAGAAGATGAGTGCAAGAAACATATCTTTTTTAATGTTCTCAAAGAATGTTACTCTATTAATGAACTGGTTGAGAAAATAAGTATCACCAAAATCTAGAATTAACTTCTCTCTCCTCTTTTTCTTGAATATTTTCTTCTCCTTGTCAACAACAACTCCCAGATACTTTGTTTTCTGCCTCGGCTTCTTCTTTTCAGGATCCCAGTAAGATGTTACCTCGTAAGCATATTCTTTGTTCCCGAACTTCTTGTATCTGATGAAGCTCATAATGGTCAATTAGGCATTATAATATAAATATTTTCCGTAATACAATACTTGCTTTTTCCTGGAAAAAGAGAGTTTATGAGGTAATTTATTTTTCTAGTGCCTAATTATTTGGGAATATTGGAAATTACAGGAGAAGACGGGTATCCCATCATCAAATTTTATATACAATCTAATACAAATAGATTAATGTGAAAGTGGGGGAGAATAGAGCCATAATAGCCGCGGTGGTGATTGGCATCCTGATCTTTGCCGGACTTCCCGTGGCCATGGCACAGGAGATAATTCATACACGAATTGGACATGCGGGATCTGCGCTGTTGCATTTTATCATCGCACAGATTACAATCGCAATCATGTACATCACATACAAATCGATGAAAGCAACCGGCCAGATTCAGACATTTATATTTTTTGTGGTGGGAATGGGACTTCTCGCAATTCTATCGCTGCTCAAGCTATTCGCACATATCATTGGTTTTGTATATCGTAACATCGGTCCAAACCTCCATGATATTGATCTGGTTGTTACGCTGATAGCATACTTCCTGATGCTGATCACATTTTATAAATGGAGCAAACTCTTAAAGTAAAAAAGGCGGCTTAAACAAGATGAAAGGTGAACTTGAAAGATACCTGAGCCATGTGGATGAAGCATTCAACATATTTGAAGTGGAAAAATCTGTTGAATGTGGTGAGAGTGAGTCAAATCGGTTCGAGGATTTTGATATCAGCGTGCAGATGGTGGATGATGTGGTTACTGCAGATGAGCCGCTTCTATGCAGGATCTGCATCGGTTCTGAGATCTTCAAGCTTGCTGATGTACACTTTGAGATCTATATCAATGATGCACTCGTTGAGACCTTTGATCATAAGCGGGTTCAATGTAATACAGAACATAAGATAGAGATTGTGCGCCCTGATGGTGCAGGAGAAGACGGTAAGATACAGCTTTTAACAGCCACTCCCGGCTCAAAGACTGGGTCAAGATGGAACGGTAAGTTTCTGGTAAAGGAGATTGAAGAGAACGAGAAGAGTTCGACTGATTTTACCGAGGCGATTACAGAGAGTTTCGACGAAGAGGAGATCAAAGAGATGAGGGAACTCAAAGAGATGGCACAAGAGTGGCAGAAATGGAAGAATGGTCTGGTCATGGCTGATAAGCCTGAAAATACTGTGATTGAATCAAGAATTGGAAAACCAGGACCTGTTGATGCGAATCCTGCTTTTCTTGAAGTTGATATCTATGAAGAGGTTCTCAGAATCGCTGATAAATATATGGAGAACGCAGAACAGTTTGTGAGGTGTCAGCTGGAGGATCATATTGGTGTGAATCCAGATACGCTCGCACTCGACAACATGATTGAACTCGCTGAGTGTATGGCGCGGTCGGCATCACTTTTGATCGGGAGCGAGAAGGCGATGAAGATGAAAAAAGACGTTCTGGATGTAAGGTCGCTGTATTTATCCTCACCCACGTCGCATCACCGAAAAGAAGATTTTATATCATAGTGTAGCAATGAAAGCTTGAGGTAAATTCAATGCGTGATAAATTTATGCATATCGAGAACTGTATGACCTGCAACATAAGACTTGTTGAGCGAGGCTATGTGAGATTTCCCTGCCCCGAGTGTGGCGAAGGAATCGGGCGATGTGTCTCATGCAGAAAGCAGGGGAATCCGTATGTGTGTCCAGCGTGTGGATTTGGAGGTCCTTAGGATGGGAGACGTAGCAGCAGTTATAAAAGTCATGCCAGAGAGTATCGAGACCGACCTCATGCATCTGAAGGATATGCTTGAGGCGGCGTTGCCTGAAAACGTCGTATTACATGGATATAAAGAGGAGCCGATCGCATTCGGCCTTAAAGCGCTGATGCTCACGCTTATTCTTCCAGATAGTGAAGGTGGTACAGAGAGTATCGAGACCGCTTTTGCGGAAGTTGAAGGTGTCGAGAGCGTTCAGGTGGTTGAAGTAGGCTTAATCTGAGATTATAACCTCATGTCGATTGAGATTCACTTCTTTTATAACTCCCGATACCTCTTTTCGTTCACCGAGTATACCAAATAGCTGGATCTTCTCACCATCGACGATGATCTGTACGACCTCTTCCATTATAGTCTTCCGATGACCGTTATGCTCAAGTATGATGGTTGACTCACACATAATACTATGTCTATTCAGAACTATGTATAAACTCTTTGGGTTACATCATCTGTTTCGTACCTTATTGACCTGACTGCAGGTATCTGTGAAAGAGCGATCGGGCGATCTCGATCTGACGTGGATATAATCTCCTTAATGCTTCTATCGTACCTTCTTTCGTTTTTCCACCAAGCACAATCCTCAGAAGTTCCAGAACCATCTCACGTACCTCGTCAGTCTTCCAGTTTGGGATCTCGATGGTTATACAGAGGTCGTTACGGCCAAACCTGCGTCTCAATATGGGTGCGATGGAGCCCAGCAGTACCCCATCTTTGAGATCTACAAACGGTGGAACGCCCTGCTGTTTCTCTCTTTCAGGACTTACCAGCATAAAATACGATTCTTTCCCATATGCATGCAGTTCACAATAGAAGGAGGGTTTGTATTTCTCGATGAAATGAACAAGTCGCTGACCTTCGATGCTCTGGTAATACTTTTCAGAAAGGACATGCAGGTATCTGCTGCTTCTGGTAATTCTTGGAACTATGATTGAAAGTTCACTGAATACATCATTCTCTGCAGATAATGCAAGCTCTTCAAGGATTGGCGCTGTGTAATCCCCCTCTCTCCCGTGCAGTCCACCCACAAAGAGTTTAACAGGCCCCTCACCAGAAGAGGCTGTATGGTAGATCACTCCCATTCAACGATCGTGACACCAAAGACATCTTCAAGGAATTTCATTGCATCTTCCCGCGTAACTTTATGTCTTGCTGGAATCTTTCTGCGGTTCTGTTTACGCCTTGCAACCCTGTAACCTCTTCTTCTAAGAGATACAGAAACATCCATGCCAAATATTCCGATATCAGGATCATACTCCATTCCTTCAAAATCGGTATGTTCCTCTATTCCAAATGAAAAGCCACCGGTCTCATCGAACTGGTAATCGGAGATCATATTTTCATGGATGGCAAGTGCGTTCCTCAAAAAGTTTTCAGCCCGCTCTTTCCTGAGTGTAACCTTGCATCCAATCGATTCACCCTTCTTTATGTTGAATGGTTGCCTCGTCCTCTTTGAGATCGTCCTGACTGGCGTCTGCCCCGTGATCTCTTTGAGTATCTTCTCTCCGTTGTTGAGGCGAATCCCACTCTCGCCAACACCCATATTCACAACGAGTTTATCGATAAGAACTTCCTGCATCACGTTTTCCATTCTTACGCCCCTTCCACCTGAATTCCTTCAAGATCGAGTTCCACTTTCTCCTCGCCGACAACAAAGATGTAATCCTCGATCGTCTCAAATAGAGTTCCATCATCGAGCTTTTTAAGGGTGACCCTGTTCGGGCGTGAGCTTCTAATCGTCTCAATCTTATCTATTTCACCAAGTTCACCTGAGTGCTTACCACCGATAACCATCGCTTTACTTCCTTTTCTGCGCTTGAAGACCCCTTCTATCTCATTGTTATCCAGCCTGAGCACAACAGAATCAAATGTCCTGACATCAACCTCTGAAAGAATGTTTCTACCATCGTGCATGTTGAGCTGTGTCTTTCCACCTTTTACAATGGTTTTATTATCAACCCTGCATAGTTTTGTCTTTGCATCTTCTTCTTTAATCCTTGTGAGTGATAGTTTACTGTGTTCATCGATTAGTAGCCTGTAATGTGCCCCCATTTCGGGTATTGAGATTATATCAAATAATCCCACTGGAAATCTATGATCCTTTCTTACCTTCCCGTTTACAAGGATGTGTCCCTGATTCAGGATTATCTTCGTTTCACGGGTGTTATCCGCAAGTTTAAGCATGTCACGTACCACAAGAATAAGTGGTATGGATGTTTCTTTTGAATGTGGCCCTGGGACTGAGTTTGCAACCCATTTATTAGTTTTTCTTGTCAGCCTCCAATTTTTTGGAGCTGCAACTCGCTTTTGATGTCTGCTCATCTCTTATTCCTCTCCAGTATTGCAACACGTTCCTTATCGCTCAAATCGAGTTTCGTGATCATGACGTTTGAAGGTTCTATCGGTTTTGCGACCTCTGTTAGATCGGCCTTTGTCACCGTGAGACCCTCAACCGTGATCTTCCCGCGTTTCAGATCGACCATGCGAACGGTGCCTGTGTGGTTTCTATTTGCACCCCGCATGAGTTTGACGGTATCACCCTTTCTCACAGGGAGAGATCGTCGATTGTAGGTCTCTCTAAGCTCTGGAGAAAGGTGCGCTCCCATAAATCTGCGTTTAATATGCATCGGCGCATTATACCTCGCCTTTCGCTGTTTTCGTGGCTGTTTTGATACCATTAGAATCATCCTACTCTCATTTATTATACAATAATCGCTGCTGCAGATCCAATTTTTGGGAATCGCGCTGCAACCTCTCGTGCAACTGCACCTTTTATCTCCGTACCCTTTGGCATGCCCTTCTCGTCTGTTATAACTGCAGCATTGTCCTCAAAACTGATTCGTACGCCATTAGCCCGCCTGAATTCTTTCTTCTGTCGTATGATGACCGCGTGCATGATCTGCTTTCGCATGGCCGGCGTGCCCTTCTTGACCGAGACAACTACGATATCTCCAATACCTGCCTTTGGATAGCGGTTCTTCACACCTCTGTATTTCTTCACCGCAATTATCTCAAGCACCCTTGCACCTGTATTATCTACGCAGGAGAGCCTCGCAGCAGTCGGTAGTGCTTTTGGAATTTTAACACCTATAGCTTTCATAGTTTCTCAATCACCACAAAATTCTTTGTTTTACTCAAAGGCCGGCACTCCATAATCTTTACTGTGTCTCCTTCCTTTGCATCGATGCAGGTGGGGTTGTGAGCATGAAATATTGACCTTCGCTTCTCGTACCGTTCGTATTTCTTTATCATCTTCAGATACTCGCGCTCGACGACAACTGTCTTATCCATCCTGCTACTCAAAACCGTTCCTTCAAATATTTGACCTCTAACACCAAGTTTGCCATGAAATGGACAATTATGATCTGTGCATTCATTATCTGGTGGTGTGACATCAATCCCTATATCTCTTGGCATATTATCTCCTCAGTTTACCTGTTCTATCCTCTGGTTTTGCGAGAAGCAGTTTGCCTTCAACCCTTACTTCACTTCCATCTTCCATGCGAAAGCAAAAGACCGACTGGGACTTTGGTACCATCTTCTCTACACCTCGTTTTTCTATTACAAGCATATTACGTGTCTCATCTACGACTTTACCAGCGATTCCGATCATGGATTTTGCTGTATTTGCTTCAACCACCACATCCAGACCGATAAGCTCATGATATATCAGATTATTGGGGGTGATCTTCATATAGTCTCTGACCCCATCTTGACATGTGAGGATATAAATATTACTCCAGCCAAAAGGTGAGTTATGATCAAAGTTGGTATAATCGGCGGTTCGGGTTATACAGGTCTTGAACTCATAAGAATCCTTCTTAACCACCCGGAAGTTGAGATCGCTGCTGTAACATCGAGAAGATTTGCAGAAAAAGCGATTGCTGACATATACCCACATCTCACAGGGCTGATCGACCTGAAGTTTGAAGATGTCTCGATTGACTCGATCGCCGTACGCACAGATATCATCTTCACCGCTGTACCGCACACGCGTGCAATGGCGTATGTACCAGAGATCTTAAAACATGGATGCCGGGTGATCGATCTGAGTGCTGATTACAGGCTTGATCCGGCGGTCTATGAAGATGTTTATGGGGTCCCACACAGCGATCCAAGAAGTGGTGTTGTTTATGGTCTGTGCGAGATTAATCCAGCACCTGAAGGCGCAAATCTTGTTGCAAATCCAGGTTGCTATCCAACAGGTGCAATTCTCGCAGCAGCACCGCTTGTTAGAGCTGGAATTGTCAATCGAGTTATCTTCGACTCGAAATCTGGCGTATCAGGGGCAGGTGCTGAACCTACTGCAGTATCACACTACCCGAATCTCGCAGAGAACATAAAACCATACAAGGTCACAGCACATCGACACCTGCATGAGATGATCCAGGAACTTAAAGAACTTAATCCAGCAAAGATCAGTTTCACGCCGCATGTTATTCCATCGATCCGGGGAATTCTCACGACCGCACACATCATTCTCGAAGAAGACGTCGATGAGGATGAGGTACAGGCAATCTTCGATAAATTCTACGGCGATAAACCATTTGTTAGACTTAAGGGGATCCCCGATCTTACCTCTGTCAGGGGATCTAACTTCTGTGATATTGGTTTTCAACTCCAGGAAGGGTCAGATAGGCTCGTTGTAATCTCTGCAATTGATAATCTTGTTAAGGGTGCATCAGGACAGGCAGTTCAGAATATGAACCTTGTCTTTGGGCTGGATGAGCGAACCGGACTGATGAATCCCTGTCTATATCCATGACTATCGATGTTTCATACCTCGCAATATCAGATAAGCGATGTACGGTGCAGTTCGCAGGCTGTAACTTCAGATGCAGGGGCTGTTTCAGCAAAGAACGGCAAAAAGGTGGAAAAACGATGAGAGGTAAAGAACTTGCAGCGTACATACCGCCTGATAAAGAGGTTATGCTTGCAGGCGGTGAACCAACGATCAATCGGGAGGGGTTACTTGAACTCATAGATGAGCTGGAGCAGGATAGAGTTATTCTCTCCACAAATGGCTACCTGCTGGATGCAGAACTCATCGACCAGATCAAGAATGTCACCGTACATATAGACCTGAAAGCGCTTAATCCTGAACTGCATCGATGGTACACAGGTATGGACAACCGGAATGTTCTTGAGGCGATACGTCTCCTCTATGAGAAGGGGCTTGATTTTGAGGTGAGTACAGTCTATATCCCAGGCATCGTGGATGCCCCCGAGATCGAAGCTATCGCCCGTTTTCTCGCATCAGTGGGAGATATTGCCCTGAAGATCATGAGGTACGTGCCTGTTGGAGATCTCTCACGAAGACCTTTAGACAGCGAGATAGAGGAAGCGATGAAGCGTGGAGCGAAGTATCTTGATAATGTCTCAAGTTCGATTGAAAACAGGAGTCATCCATCGGGTGAACGTATTATTATAGTTCCATGATCATAATCACATGGGTCACACATATAACTAAACCGAAAGACTTTTTAGATGGATCATGTGAGTGGGATTGAAAAAAGGTGGTGGTGAGATGACCTCTGATTTAAATGAAGATTTAAACAAATGCATAGAAACACTCGATCGCGTCATTAATGATAACTCCGTTCCCCGCAATATAAGGCGACTGGCAGATCAAATAAAGACTAATCTGGTTGAATCAACTGACCCCATACCAGAGCGTGCTGCATTTGTGATTTCGATGCTTGACGATCTTACAAATGACCCAAATATACCATTTCATACGAGAACATTGATCTGGGGTATCGCGAGTCAGTTAGAAGCAATATCGGTCAGCGAGTAGTGGATTCCATAACATCATCCATCGAGTAGATCCCCTGTTCCCTTCTATTGACCCATCTGATCGCACGGATCACACCATTCACGAACGCATCTCTGCTATGTGCACGATGTGTGATCTCAAGCCGTTCCCCGATGCCAGAGAAGAGCACCGTATGATCCCCGACGATATCTCCACCTCTTATCGCATGGAGATCTACATGTTTTCCCATTTCCTGAAGTAGTCCTGCGGCTCTGAGCGCGGTACCACTGGGTGCATCAAGCTTTGTTCTGTGGTGTGCTTCGATGATTGCGATATCATAGCCATCGAGCATATCTGCAGCATCTTTGATGAGTCTCCACAGAAGGTTCACACCGATCGAGAAGTTAGGTGAGATCACAGCCGCAACTTTATCTTTGATCTCAGATCTAATCGCTTCAAGATCTTCATCACTCATGCCAGTTGTTCCAATAACAAGATTAACACCGGCTTCTGCAGCTGTAATTGCATTCAGACGCACGGCATCTGCAATCGTGAAATCAACAAGCACATCGACATCCCGCTCGCTAAGGACTTCACTCATCCTGTCGGGATGCGAAACTCCCTCTCCAACGAGATCGAAGGCCGCAACAGTTTCAATCCCTTCTTCCTGTTTTATTCTTTCGACGATAAGGCGCCCCATCCTGCCATTGGCGCCGCTAACAGCAACTCTTATCATATAAGACCCATTCCAGAAAGGACGTTCTCAAGTTTTATCTCATTCTCTCTGCTTAGATCTGCAAGCGGTAGCCGAAGGGTGCCGCCTGAGAGCCCCATGAGCGAGGCAGCCTTCTTGACTGGTATTGGATTTGTCTCCAGAAAGAGCGCTTCAAATAACGGGGCAAGTTCATAGTGAAGATTTCTTGCCCCCTCAAAGTCGCCTGAAAGCGCTTTTGCTGTGAGATTAGACATCTCTGCCGGTATGATGTTTGCTGCAACTGAGACCACCCCCACACCACCGAGTGCCACAATCGGGATGGTTGAGGCATCATCACCTGCAAGAACAAAAAAATCGCGATCTCTTGTCAGCTCGATTATCTTTGATACCTGTGAGATATCGCCACTCGCCTCTTTAACGCCTATTATCCGTTCATCTTCTGATAACTCCTGGATCAGATCGGGCGGGAGATTGAGTCCTGTCCTTGATTTGATGTTATAGAGTATGATCGGTAGATCTGCTGCTTCAGAGATGGCACCAAAGTGTCCGATGATCCCTTTTCGGTTTGGTTTGTTGTAATATGGTGTAATCTGAAGTGTGGCATCCGCTCCCACGTCTTTTGCGTACTTTGTAAGTTCGACAGCTTCTTCCGTGTTATTCGAACCTGTTCCCGCAATTACGGTAAAGTTGGATGGTGCTGCATCGATCGAGGCTTTTATAACCTCTTTATGCTCAAGATGTGTGAGTGTTGCGGATTCACCTGTTGTACCACATGGTACAATCCCTGCAGCACCTTTTTCTGCTATGAACGAGATAAGTTCTCGCAGACTTTCAAGATCCAGGCTTCCATCACGGTTAAATGGTGTTATAATTGCGGCATAGGTGCCTTTAAGCATATGCCTCGTCCTCACCGCGCATCCTGTGTTCTCTACGTCTCTCACCGTTTATCCGCGAGGTGATATATCCTGCAATCCTGTTTCGTATCGTCTTGCTCTTGACATTCGTGTATCGCCTGACAAGCTCCTTGTTCTCGTCAAAGTCACCCGTGAAATCATCCTTGAAAGTTCGAAGCAGATTTTCACCCACTGTTTTTATATAGTTGGGTCTTACATTTCCCATGCACTTCATTCCCGCATCTCACTTAATAAAATTAACTCTTTAAATTCGCCACTACAATGGACGTGAACGCAGAAGACGTTGTTATGAAGATCATATAAATATAGGCGAAAAGTCCTTATCCTACGGGATCGTATCACATATCATGAAACTCTGTGCCAGTGAATATCCAAAACTTTTGGTAAGGCCTACCGTTGTGATAACAACAGTCTCGAAGGGCGGCACCTCAAACGCTGCACCTTTCAGTTTCAACTCACCCGTGAGCTTTGAACCGCCACTTTATGGTTTTTCGTGCCACCCGGCGCATGACACGTGGCGAAACATTCAGGAGACGTCGGAGTTTGTCGTGAATGTAGCTGGAAAAGATCTTGGTAGCGTTATGAAAATTCTTGAGGAGAAGTTCCCGCCAGATGTTAGTGAGATTGAGAAAGCGGGACTTAACGAGGAGGCATCAGATCTCGTAAAGCCACCAAGAATCAGAGAAGCGATCGCATGGATCGAGTGTAAATTTGAACAGGCAGTGGAACTCGGAGATCACATCTGGATTACAGGCAGAGTTGTTGCAGTGGGTGTTAAAGGAGAGAGTTGGGATGGAGTGCTCACGCCAGAGGTATTCAAACCACTCTGCCATATTGGAGGAGAGTACTTTGCTGTAGATATGGTCACGCAGAAGTTTGAGCGCGCTAAAAAGTAATGGCAAGGCGAAGACACGATTACTTCTGGAAGGAGGCTAAACGATGGGGCTATCGCTCCCGTGCTTCCTTCAAACTGATCCAGATCAATGAACGGTTTGGTGTGATCAGAAAAGGATACAGAGTTCTGGATCTCGGTGCAGCGCCTGGAGGTTGGCTTCAGGTTGCAAAAGAAATTGCCGGCAAGAAAGGAACTGTGATAGGTGTTGATCTTCTACGAATCGAGCCGATCGATGGCGTTTTCACGCTCAAAATGAATATGAAACATCCTGAACTTATCGAACGAATCATGGAGTTCACAGAGGGTAAAAAGATAGATACAGTCCTATCTGATGCCTCTCCAAACCTGTCGGGTAACTGGTCATGGGATCATGGGCGTTCTATCGATCTTGCAGAGACCGCACTTGAGATCTCAGAGAAGATCCTGAAGCCTGGTGGAAACTTTGTTGTCAAGGTCTTCCAGGGAGATATGTACAGAAGATTTTTCAAGGAAGTATCACTGAGATTTGATAAGACGAACGCCTACACGCCACTTGCATCGAGAAAGGAAAGTGCTGAGATTTATGTCATTGGGAAGGGATTTAAAGGTAATTCTGGTAAGACCAACGGCTGAGATATTTCTCAAATCCGAGGGTGTGAAGCGAAGATGGGAAAATATACTCATATCTGAGATCAGAAAGGTGGTTGGTGGTGCAAAACTCAGGCGTGGCAGGGGAAGGATCTGGATCGAGAATGAGATCAGCCCTGAATGCGAAGAACGATTGAGATGGATCTTTGGGATTCAATCCTACTCAAAATGTGATCACTGTAAACTTCAGGAGCTTGAAGATCGCGTGCTCTCATTCTGGAATGAGCGAGTTCGGGATAGGAGTGGGTTCAGCTTTGCTGTTAAGGTTAAAAGATCGGGCAAGCATGATTTCACCTCTCAGGAGATGGCAGCCAGGATCGGTGGGCTGATCCTTGATCATCACCCAGATCTATGGGTCGATCTTGAAAATCCTGATTACAGGATCTATATTGAGATACGGGATAATGATTGTTATATCTTCGATGAGGTGATAGAGTGTGCAGGTGGACTTCCGCCAGGGGTGGAGGGGGAAGTCGTGGCGCTCTTCTCAGGTGGTGTTGACTCAGCAGTTGCGACGTGGTTGATGATGCATAGAGGCTGCAAGATTATACCCGTTCATTTCGATCTTGGGGCTTTTTCTGCACATGATGGCAGGATGCGGGCAGAGAAGGTTACATCGTTTTTAAAGAGGTATCAGCGGGATCTTGAGCTCCTCGTAATCTCACACGGTGACTTTCTGAGTGATATCAGGCGCATACTCTCTGATGCAAAAATTGAAAATCACACCTGCCTACTGTGTAAAAGGAGGATGTACAGGGTTATAGAGGAAATTGCGGTGCGTGAAGGCGCTAAAGGAATTGTTACA
Source organism: Candidatus Syntrophoarchaeum caldarius (assembly GCA_001766815.1). Classification (NCBI taxonomy): domain Archaea; kingdom Methanobacteriati; phylum Halobacteriota; class Candidatus Syntropharchaeia; order Candidatus Syntropharchaeales; genus Candidatus Syntropharchaeum; species Candidatus Syntropharchaeum caldarium. Next base: position 109,227 of record LYOS01000001.1, on the reverse strand, counting down.
GGTGAATCGCTTGGTCAGGTGGCATCACAGACACTTGATAATCTTTTTATCCTCGATCATGCGGTAAAGATCCCGGTATTTCGTCCGCTGATCGGGCTCGATAAGAATCGGATTGAGGCGATGGCAAGGGCGATCGGGGTCTATGATGTATGCACATCGATGAAGGATGAATGCCTGGCAACACCAGATAAACCCACAACAAAGGGCAACCTCCAAAAAATCCTTGAGGTTGAGAGCAATAAAGATATATAAATGAAAATGTAAAAGAATTTTATGAAGAAGATTTTAATATCACTTATTGTCATATTCATCCTCTTTCTTGCATCCATACCTGCAAACGGTGCAGCAGCTATCGAGTGGCATTCCTATGATGAGGGGATGAAACTTGCAGCTTCCGAAGGCAGGATTGCGATGGTCTACTTCCATTCAAATTCATGCTACTGGTGTACACAGATGAACTCAAAGACCTTTGTGGATCCTGATGTGATCGGACTTACCAGAAACTTTGTCTGCATTGAGGTCCAGGGGAATCGTAGCCTTATTTCAGAGTACCATGTCACAGGTTATCCGACGACCATCTTTCTTGATTCAGATGGCAATGAGTTACTCAGATTACCCGGCTACCGGGATGCACCAACATTTAAATCCTACCTGAAGGCAATCCTCGAGGGGCATCCACCACCCGCGACAAATAACGCCCCCGATTTTGGCATCAGCCTCTTACTTCTGATAATCGCTGGATTATGGCTTTATCTGAGGTGAAATAGATGTTAGATCTCCCGTTGCCAATTCTTGCATTTTTGTTCGGGATTTTGAGCATCCTCACGCCATGCGTGCTTCCTGTAATCCCCGTCATCGCAGCTTATGCAGCAAAGGCGGGTAAATTTGTACCGATCGCACTCGTATCTGGTTTATCAATCTCTTTTGTCGTAATGGGAATCGTTGCTTCAACTTTTGGGCAGATTATGTCTGCCTTCAACGATCTTCTGCACCATCTCGCAGGTCTGATCATGGTTATTATGGGCTTATACATCCTTTTTGAGGAACATTTGTCCCCTTTACTCATGAAAGTCCCTTCCAATGGAATTTTTGATCGGTTGCGAGCAAATGTTGGAGGTGAGATAAACGGCGCTGGAGGAGGTTTTCTACTCGGTTTAACACTTGGTGTTGTCTGGGTGCCATGCATAGGTCCTATGCTTGGATCGATCCTCGCTATGGTTGCTGCAGATGCTGAATTTATGTATGGGAGTCTTCTCCTTCTTCTGTACTCAGCAGGGATGGCAATACCTTTTTTAGCGATTGCTTATGGCTCAAATGCATCTGTAAACAGGATAAAAGGTTTATCTTCTCATCTTCCAGCCATAAAAATGCTATCTGGTATCGTATTGATCCTTGCAGGGATCTACTTTGGGCTTGGGATTTGAGGCTGCAGGCGTCATCTATATAAGGGGCTGGAGCAATAAGTTATATACAGTTCGCGGGAGGTGGCAGAATAGATTTTGATCAGGGTCTATTGACAACGATCCATGACATTTTCATTGAATTTGACCATCTATCAACGCGCATGCATGAACTTTCGAGGACATATTCAACGGGTGTAATCATACCAATGCTTGAACGTGATCTTAAAAATCCTGAGATATCAAAGATCGTCGACGAACTCAATGAGTGTACCTATCTCAAGAAAATATATATCGCGTTTGCAGGATCAGAGAGGGGTTATGACCTCTGTACCAGGATTTTTGGAGGACTTCAAATCCCACAGGATATTATCTGGTGTAACAGTGCTGCTGTAGATGAAGTCTTCGAGGATCTTGCAAGCGCAGGTCTGGATCTAACACGATATACAGGTAAAGGACGTGATGTCTGGATAGCTATTGGTATCGCAAGCCTTGAACTTGATGCGTTTGCTTTGCATGATGGAGACATTCGCAGTTATTCACGTATGATTCCAACAAAGCTCCTGTATCCAATTATTGAACCGGAACTTGGTTTTTTGTTCACAAAAGGCTATTATGCAAGGATCGATGCAGCAGATAAAGTCATGTATGGGAGGATATATCGCCTATTTATCACTCCGATACTCGAGGTTCTATGTGAGAAGTTCGGTTATGATCTGGAGTATCTGCGGTTTCTTCAGTCTTTTCGATACATACTCTCTGGTGAGGTTGGAATAACGACGGAACTCGCATTGAATCTGCGAGTTGCCTGTGGTTGGGGGCTTGAGCTTGGAACACTCTCTGAATTTATCAGAAACGCACATCCCAAGCGCGCATGTCAGGTTGATCTTGGAATTTATGAGCACAAGCACCGGGTGATGACACAGAGTACAAATAAAGGTATCCTCAGGGTAGCAAGAGAATGCTTCATAACTATCTTACGGACGCTCACCGAGATGTATGCACTCACAATATCTGAAGATGCACTCATAAGTATAGCAGTAGCATACAGGCGTATGGCTGCAGATAAGATACGTCAGTACAGAGCGATGGCAGTCTGTAACAATCTGGACTACGATCTCAACCTTGAGGGGTACATGATGGAGCAGTTTGCAAACGTGATAGTGGAGTCCGGATTGTCATATCTCAAAGATCCTGTAGCAAGGCAGATGCCGAACTGGTTGCGCGCACTATCCGCGATGCCAGACCTTAGAGAACGCCTTCAGAGAGCGGGTATATAAACTTCTAAAGAAAATACATGGAATAACTCTTATATGCCCTCAGATACTCTGCATGAGGCCATATAAGCGGTGATGTAACATACGCAAGGCCATCTTTCCATTTTGGATGGCTTTTTATTCGTTCTATCATCACAAGCTTGCTATCCTGTAAAATTTTTGCGTTCTGATAACTCTCAAGCCACTCCTCAAAACGTTCAATCGTTGAGATATGTTCAGGGAACTGATAATCATGTGCCATATCTACACACCAGCCAAGATACATCTCTGCTATATCATCCTTTCCGACCTCGCAGTAGTGCTTTGCAAGCTGACATGTGAAGTGAAGCCAGGGTCCGTAACCACCATTGTTCCGATTCCAGCTCTCAGGATATCGGTTCAAGCCATCGAGTTCCTCATCCCACAGATTATCATGCAATCGCTTTACGGTGTTGAGTATCTTTATATCATCATCAGGGATCAGTCCAAAATAGGCGGGCGCATACTCAACCACATCTGGATCTGTTACTGTAGATGCAAACGGATCATAACCAAGCGGTTCGCTGTGTCTGTCCCGCACCCTGATCGTCTTTATGAACGTCCGAAGACGCGGACTGTAGAGCCGGTGGAAAATACTTGCTTTCACCTTTTCAGCCTCTTCCTTCCAGCCAGAAACATCTTCACCGATCGCCTCCCCGATCTTAACCGCCTCAAAGATGCCAGCACAGCAGGCTGAGTTTGCATAGATCTCGAAACCATGCTCAAATGCAGGGAACTCATGAATGCTGTTGATTGTGTGTATCAGGTCAATCTCATTGTTCTTGTGTGATAAGATGAACTCAACAGCTTTCTTTATCGCCCACCAGTACTCTCTGCACAGATCCTCATCCCGTGTGAGCTGAAAGTACTTCCCTGTTGCATAGAGTATAAGCCCGTTTCCGTCGATCTGAAGGTCTTTGTACGAGGCATCATTACCTTCCACATCATACCGCTGTGAATACTCCCCAGAAGGCTTCTGTATTGGTAACATGAAACGCAATGCTCGCTCCGCCTCGTCGATCATGTTCGCGGCAAGTGCCCCGAGGATGATGACTGAGTGATCCCGTGTATATATGAAAGGGTATCTCGTACCGGGTGGTGATGCATAGAATCCCCCGTTTGGGTGTTGATTCTCACGTATGACCTTCATACTTCCATACCACAGGTCTTTTGCCTTTTTCAGGTCCATAAGTATACCCCTCAATCAGTATATTTGAAAATACAGAATGCTCCTTCATCGAGTAAAGCTTTAACATCCTTCTTATCAATCCCAAGCATTTCGATTGCCGCATCGTTGAAGACAGGTTCATCAGATGCGCTCATCCTTGATGCCAGATGATAAAACTTCTTACCGGCCAGTTCAGCACGCTTTATTCTATGGGCATGATGCATTATGCAGAAGACACTCGAAGCAGCGGCTTCTTCCTCTGGTCGTTCACCCTTTAACAACTCAAGATCGATATATCCATTCTCTTCGCTGGGAAGCGTTTCAAATGTCGCTGGTATCTCAAATATCGCATATAGTGGGCAGCTCAGAGAATAATTCATTTCATATTTCACCTTTCCCTCCACCCCGGGTCCTTCAAGCTCTGCGAGCCGCACACCAATCAATTCAAGCCACTTCTTAAGCTTTTGAGCACCGTACTCGTTTACAACCTCAATCATACCCGCTATAAATGCCCATGCTGGTGCATTTCGCCTTGTAAGCATATTTTATAACATCTCCTCGCTCTTATTCATCCAAGTATCTCTTTAATCGTAATGTTCCATCCCTTGGGACCAATTCCCCTTGCTTTTTTCAGACCATTGAATGAGACCATCGGATCATACGAACCATCTGGCTTCTTGACAAGGAACGGAAGATCAACTTCCCTCAGCATCGGTAGATCGTTGAGACTATCTCCAAGCCCGATCGTCTTAACTGGTCCTCGACGAGAGAATAGCTCAATCAGCTGTCTTGTTGCCACTCCTTTGTCGTTATCACCTATTATGTGGTAAAATCGCCCACCAACAGTATATCCCAATCCTGATCGCTGGATTTCATCCAGAACCAGGTCAACACAGTTCTCTCCACCCTGTATCAGAAATGCCTCATCGTATTCACGCATCTTTGCGAGCTTTGCACTCTCAATATCGAGATTAGAATATTGTGAAATCTCTTCTGCACTCATATCTCCAAATCCAATGATCTCACATCCTGTACTTGAACTTATCGCTTTTAATGTTTTCCGAAGTATCGCGTACTCAGTTCCCAATTCGATAACTTTGTATCCATCAACCTTCTTTGTGTACTCAAAATCAAAATCAAAATAATTTTCTGGTATGAATATCGCCCCGCCATTCTCGGGTATAAACGGGTCTTTTATTTCAAGTTTTTTCCTATAGACTTCAATCTCAGCTCTGGTCTTGCTTGTGCAAAATACGATTGGGACGTGCCGCTCTTTGAGCAGTGTTATCGCAGGTAGCGCCATTTCATACGAATACGTCTCTGCATCAATCAGTGTTCCGTCCAGATCAGTAAATACGACATATTTTTCCACAGGAATCCCCCATAGACAATTTTACTTCGAAACTATATATATAGATTTTTCGATATGACTTTCACAACAGGTAAAACAGCCCAGATCCTCAAAAAACTTTTTCATTTTCGCACTCATTAAAAAATCTACACTCGGACCGCTAAGAGAAGCGTGTCTGGCTTCGGAAAGTTATCCGTAAAAACTCTCTAAAACAAAATATCCATGACATCCAGCTTATTGGCATACTCAACCCTGGGCTCACCCTCGATCCCGCCAAGCTTGCCTGCAACCTCAATCGCATCATAGAGGTTTCCAAGTTGATCTACAAGCCCAAGCTCCTTTGCATCAGCGCCAAGATAAACCCTCCCATCTGAGAGGTTTTTTACTTCGTCTATCGTCATGTTACGCCCGGCTGCAACCTCCTCAACAAAACGCTCAAATGCATCTGTCACCATCTCATTTGCGTAATCAAGCTCACCATCGGTTAAGTTACGCCATGGTGCACCCATATCCTTCATATCACCTGACTTCACAACTGTGTAATTTATTCCTTCTTCCCTGTACTCACCTTCACGGTTTTCAAATACCCAGATCACACCGATACTACCTGTAACGGTATCAGGGTTTGCCACGATCCAGTCTGAAGGAGCAGCGATGTAGTATGCACCAGAGGCTGCAACATCCGCCATCGAGACCACGATCGGCTTATCGATACGTTTTATCTCGGTTACAATCTCCTGGGCTGCTGCAGGGGTTCCACCCGGGCTATTTATCCTGATAACGATCGCTTTTACAGCGTCATCCCTCTCTGCCGCCCTGAGTTCATTGCAGATGTTCTCAGAACCTGCATAACCAAACCCTGGCGGTATATCACCTGTTAAAAGAGTTCCATCAACATATATCACCTCAACCCGTTCCCCCGTAAAGCTCAGATCATCGGTGATCGAGAAGTAAACCGCAGTAATAGCGGCTGAAATTAGTACAAGAACGATAAATATGATAAGAATGACATATCTTTTCTTCATCTTAAATCACCCCAGGATCGACGCTCTACCACGAACCGCTTTACGAAATTCGGCGTGAATCGATGCAACCTCTTTTAAGAGATTATCATCATGCTTGCTTAAATAATGTAGCTGGGATGCTGTTAAATCCACACCTTTAAATTCTTTGCTTATCTTCCCCCAGTTTGATGCAATTTTGATCATCTCACTCTTATCAGGAAATTCACAACATAGAAGATCTAAAGCCCGCATATCGTACGTTGCAAGTGCGAAGTTTGCGTAGGGAAGTGCATACATATTTGCATTAAACGCTACGGCAACGCCACCCGCATCCCGCACAGCAGCGAGCATCTTGAAGTCTGTTATGCTATCGCCCACCACCATGATCTCCCCAAGCGTTAAACCAAGGTCTTTTGCAAACTTTCTTGCAGCATCAACTTTCCTTGATCCCCCGATAACCTTCACGCGATCCAGTGGATTGCCATATCGGGTGTCTGGAAGGATCTTGAAGAAAAATCGGTCAAGAAGTTCCATTATAGAATCTTCATCATCCTTTTTTTCCTGAATCACTACCCAGAAATCAGCGATTAGCTCAAGCTCATCTTCTCCAAGATCGGAGGCTATTCTTTCAAGATCAAGCTCGGTGCAGGCAATATCCTCTGGTGGAACACCTAACTTAGCACCGATATTGTAAGCATGTTCACTGTATGAGGTTGAGATGATCCTGATGTTCCATCCCTCCTCTCTCAAATGAGTTATGAGCTCAGCTGCACCATCAACGATTCTGGCGGTGGATGAGACGTTGTAAATATCCTCAGGGGTTATACGATGGTAAATTAAGAACGGAGCGATTAAAGCGAGTGTATCACCAGGTTCATATCCCTCCCGTTCTTCAAGTGTGAGGAGGTCATCATATCTGCTTATCACCTCAAAGAACTCCCTCCCACCGGGAATTAACGAGATCACCTCGTAGGCATTATCCTGTGGGGAGAGAGGTCCTTCAAGGTCAAAACAGATAAGTCTTGGTTTCATTCCTCTATGTCAAGATCAAGACCATACTGCTCGGCGTTTCTGTCCGCCATTGCCTGGATCTGGCGTATCAACTCTGCCCCTTCATCGGTCTTGAAGAGGTGTGAGAACCTGCCCTGTGTTTTCAGGTAGTCCTCGACAGGCAGTCGTTTCGCCAGTCTCTTAACATTCACGACCTCACCATCAACAACCTCATATAGCGGTATTAGACCGGTTAAAACCGCGAGCCTCGATATCTCAATCGTCTTTGAGCTTGGATGCCTCCAGCCCGTGCAGCAGCTTGTGTGAAGATGTATAAATGATGGCCCATCATGATCTACCGCTCGTTTCACCTTCTCCATGAGATCCATAGCAAATCCGACCGATGCACTTGCGACATACCTGACATTATGGGAAACAGCGATCGATACAAGATCTTTTTTTGGGTGAATCTCCCCATAAGAGACTTTTCCAGCAGGCGTTGTCGTTGCAGATGCACCGATCGGGGTCATACTGCTTCGCTGGACACCTGTATTCATGTATGCCTCATTGTCATAGCAGATATAGGTAACATCATGTCCACGCTCAAGCATCCCTGATAGTGCACCCATGCCGATATCAGCCGTGCCACCATCTCCTCCGATGGCCAGTACCTTCCCTTCATCTTTTCTCCCGAGTGCCTTGAGTCCTGCCTCTATCCCTGATGCAACCGATGCTGCATTCTCGAAGAGCGAGTGGATCCATGGGACCCTCCAGCTTGTCTCGGGGTATGGACTTGACACGATCTCAAGACATCCCGTCGGCGATGCCACAAAGACGTTCTCACCCGTTGCCTCAAGTATGAGTTTGATCGCGATTGCCATTCCACAGCCTGCACAGGCGCGATGCCCGCTTGCAAAGAGGTTCTTCATAGTAGCTCACCTCTCAATCCTATAAACTGCCATTCATCAGTTATACCACCGTCCATTGCCGATTTTGAGCGTTTAATGATCTCAAGAATGTCATCAGCCCTGACATCCCTGCCACCAAGCCCAACCACAAATCCAAGCATTTTCAGATCGCTGTTGTGGTTGTAGAGTGCTGCCTTAACATCTGTAAATAGCGCCCCCTCAAACCCTGCTGAGAAGTCCTTCTCAATAACAGCAACAACCTTCGCATCCTTCAATGCATCCCTGATCTCATCCGCAGGGAATGGTCGGTAACTTCTGATTTTGAGGATTCCGACGTTCTTTTCACGATCAACGACTTCTTTTATTGTCCCGATTATCGAGCCAAATGTGAGAAGTACAATCTCTGCGCCATCAAGGTTGTATCCCTCGATCAAACCACCATAATAACGCCCGAACGCTTTATCAAACTCATCTGCAACCTCTTTGATCCTTATTCGGGCACGATCCATCGCCTCATGCTGCATGTACCTGAATTCCATGTACTTATCAGGTTCTGCAAAGCACCCGAAGCTCAATGGATTATCGACGCTTAAGAAATATTCGGGCTCATAGGGTGGAAGAAAGTCATCTACCTCGATCTGCTCAGCAAGTACAACAGGTTCATAGGTGTGTGTCAGGATAAATCCATCTGCGCAGACCATCAGCGGGAGCATCACATCCTTACTCTCAGCAATTTTGTAACCCTGAATCATTGCATCATGTGCCTCCTGTATGTCTTCAGCATAGATCTGAATCCAGCCTGAATCCCTTGCACCGATCGTATCCTGCTGATCGTTCCAGATGCTAAGCGGTGCTGACATTGCACGGTTCACCGCGGTCATAACAACAGGGAGCCGCATCCCTGAGACGTTGTACAGGACCTCCCACATAAGCGCGAGTCCCTGTGATGTCGATGCAGAGTACGCCCTCGCCCCTACGGCAGATGCACCGAGTGCGACAGACATCGCGGAGTGCTCAGAGTCAACAGGTACAAACTCACACTCAAGTTCCCCATCTGCTACAAACTGCGCCAGATCCTCGACGATATGCGTCTGTGGAGTGATCGGATATGCAGAGATTACACCTGGTCTGCAACGTTTAACCGCATGTGCAATGGCATAAGATCCTTCAACAACCTGCATTTATTTCTCCTCCATCTCCATATAGATCGCACGTCCTGAACATTCATTTGCACAGATCCCACAACCCTTGCAATAATCATAATCAAACTCAATGCCCCTCTCCTCGCTGTAATGAACCGCTGATTCAGGGCAGTATATAACGCAGTTGAAACATCTGATGCAGAGTGTCTGCTCAATTCTCGGCGCTTCGGTTCGCCATCCCCCGGTTAGATTTACAACACTCGTTCCAGGGTCTGCTATCGCACCGATCCTCAATTTCATGAAGATCCCTCCCTGCTCTTTAAATCATAAGCATATTTGATCGCCTTTACATTATTCTCACCTGCAGCGCCACTGAATCTCTCTTTGACTGCGTGTATCACTGCATGAAGACTAACAGCACCGGTCACACCGGCAAACGCACCCATCATCGTTGTATTCACGATCGGTCTTCCGATCATCTCCTTTGCGATTGCCGTTGCGTTGATCGTCCTCACTGTGAAATTACCATCCAATCCAAGCTCTTCGGGTGATTTTGGTGTGTTTATGAGGAGAATACCACCTTCTTTGAGTCCGCTCATAAAATCAACAACCCCGATAAGACTTGCATCCTGCACCATCACGTAATCTGGCTCATAGACCTGTGATTTGATCCTGATCGGTGCATCATCTATTCTCAAAAACGCCATCACAGGTGCACCCCTTCGCTCAGCACCAAAAGCTGGAAACGCCTGTGAATACTTTCTGTCCCTGAACGCAGCGATCGCAAGAAGTTCTGCAGCAGTAACAGATCCCTGACCACCCCGTCCATGAATTCTGAGTTCTTTCATTTTGCTTTCTCCTTCTTATACCTTGAAAGACCTTTGATCAAATCTGTACCTGCGATATTTGCAACCTCAAGATAGCCATCTATGATTGCATCCTCAAAGATCCTTGTACCAGCTTCACTTCTCCTTATCACGGTTGACCAGCCATGATCCGAACCAACCGAACCGATCGAGATATCTGAAAGTTCTGCTGTAAAATCCCTGCAGTACCTGCATCCCTCTGCTGCATACTTATCGAGTTCTTTTATCAGAACAGAGTATGTCGTATCACCAGTTGTCACCCAGAAGCTGCCCTCACGCATCTCAAACTTCACAACATCCTCAAGATTCACCTTCAGAACCTTCTTCACAAACCTAGTCATCAGGTCATCGTATCTGAAGTTTTCCATGCAGAAAAGCCCTATCATGAGCTTGACTTTCTCGATCCCGATCTGGTATGGCTCTTTTGATACCTGAATATTTCTCAATGCCTGGATATTACAGGGAAGTCCGACAACTCCGATCTTCTCAAACCCCTCATCTATCGCCTCCTTTACCCCAACGATAGTTGGCGAGAGCGAGTACTTTGAGCCTGCAACCTTGATAACATCTGAAGAATCGGTCAGCACAACAGGCACAGGCTTCCATGGTGCATCATCACTCAATCCCGTTGCAACCACGGCATCGAGCACTCCCTTATCGAGTGTATATTTGATCAGTGCTGTGACCGCGCCTCCGTCCTGTACACTTTTCTTTAACGTCGGATCGTTTCCACGGGCTGCAAATATCCCATTATTTACACCAATAAGCTCATCTGTCCTGGTTTCCCCAAATAACCCCTCTTCAATCGCTGAAATATCAAGAAAAGATCGTGGGCAGTGTGTGTAACACATCCCACAGAGTGCGTCATAATCAACAAGCTGTGGAACATCATCCACCACCTCAATTCTGGGGCAGAACGCGATGCATGCTCCGCAGAGACAGCATTTCCCACGGTTAATCACCTTGGATTCAAGATCGGCAAAACTTGATTCCATGTAGGTTGGAACTTTTATTCCCTCAATGATTTCCATAATAGGTGTAAAAACAGGATACTTTAAATTTTTTTGCCTTTACTTTCAAGAAACTTAACCTTCACACCACCTTCTCTGAGAAGCTCGATCCCCTCTCTATCTGAGTACGTTCCCGAGATTACTACCTCCTTGATCGAGGCATTCAGGATCATCTTTGCGCAGATCTTGCACGGATAAGCATTGACGTAGAGCGTCCCACCAGCTGCGTCCCTTCCTGCCTGAAGCAAAGCATTTTGCTCGGCGTGAACACCAAAACAGATCTCATGGCGTGTACCTGATTGGATCCCAAGCTCATCTCTGATGCAACCCCGCTCGATACAGTGTGGAAAACCCCTCGGTGCACCGTTGTACCCTGTTGAAATGATAATAGTATCCTTCACGATCACGGCCCCTATCTTGCGCCTCACGCATGTTGAGCGAAGCGAGATGTCCTGGGTGATCTTCATCCAGTAATCGTCCCATCCGATCCGGTGATTGCTGGTATCTCCATTCATGGAAACGCCGCCCCTGGATCAAAGAGCAGTTCGGAAGGAAGCCCTGAAAGCCCGAGTGCAGCAACAGCACCGATGATACCCCGTCTGCCCGTAACCTCAAGAACGCCAACGTTGGCAAGTTCTGCCACACGCATCGCATCTTCAACACTCACCTCTTCACGCCGCGCCTTCGCTGCAAACGCCCGCAGATCAGCGTTCTCCTTGAAGCCGATTCTGTATGCCATTCCCGTCTCATCAGAGAGCGTTTCAGACTTTAAGTACCTCACAGACTCCTCGATCACTGTATCAAGTATCTGCGGCTTTATCGCAAGTTCGATGAAGCTAACCGAGTTTCCAACCGTTCTGTGTGGGATATCAGGTTTGAGGAATGCAACCTTGTGGGAGATTGGGAAGACACCAGGTAGCGTTGATAGTACATTCAAAAGTCCAAGGGTTAACGCAAACGTCGCACCCCGATCGCCCCTATCTGTATCATCAACAGCAATTGTGAGATGTTCTAACGCCTCGGTCAGGATTGTGCCCACTGTATAATCTGGATGATCTTCAACCCTCACCTCGATTACACCCTCAGCAAATTGCATCATCTCGGTCAGTGAGTAGGCAGGACCGCCTCTTGATGCGATCCGTTGATAAACAATTCCATCCTTGACATAAACATCCATCACGCCAACGGAGTACCTTTTGAGGTCTATCTCCTTTTTTCCAACCTCAACGATCTCATGGAGCAACATTCCTTCTTTTTTGACATGACGGACAACTCCTCCCGCTCCACCATGTGCCCATTCACAGAACTCAAGGCACCCCTCGCTTCTGCATGCATGAAATATCTCGATCAGATCGTCTTCAACCGTCGTGAATATCCGTCTGCAGGATGAAGCAGGAAAGGTCCGGGTTATACTCACGTATTTTGCTGGAATTGGCCCATCACGCTCCCGAATAAGCTTCACACACCCTTCCTCAACTAAACGGTTGATCCAGTCCTGTACCGTGCTTCTTGGCATGCCGGTGCGATTGACAATATCCTTGATCGTGAAGTAGCCCTTCTCATGGGAGATCGATCTTGCATGCTCGAGACAGACTCTTCTTCGCTCAAGTACCTTTGATTTTACTTTCATTGCTCTGATCGATATATACTTATAATATCGCTGAATATCGCGCTCGCCGCCTCTATCGCACCAGCACCCCTCCCCATCACGGTGATAGGCCCTGAAAGGTCTGTGGTGATCTCTGCGATGTTAAGCGTCCCGCGCATCAGTGCAAACGGGTGATCTCTTGGAACAAGTCTTGGTGCAACTTCAATCTTGCCGTTTACAGCTTCACCGATCAGTTTTACCACATAACCCTTATCAAGTGCGAGTTTGAGTGTGTCTGGTGTGATCCGCCTGATCCCCTCAACCGAGACATCGTGGTACGCAATATCCATGCCCATGACTGCGTTTGCAAGGATTGTCAGCTTTTCGGCGGTGTCAATTCCATCAACATCATAAGACGGGTCTGCCTCTGCAATCCCAAGCGATTGAGCCTCTGAAAGCACATACTCATAAGGTAACCCCTCCTCTGCCATTCTTGTAAGGATATAGTTGCATGTGCCGTTGAAGATTCCTTTGATTCCAAGTATCTGATTTCCAGCAAGGTTATCCCTGATCAAATTTATGATCGGCATCGCACCACCGACAGATGCCTCAAACCTGAAAGGAGAACCCGTTCTTTCAGAAAGCTCCATAAGTTCACGATAGTAGAGAGCTATAGGACCTTTATTTGAGGTTACAACAGCTTTTCCCAGATTCAATGCTGTTTTTATGTGGGTAAAAGCAGGTTCACCGGTTGTAACATCTGAAGGTGTTGTCTCAACCATGAGATCGTATTCACCCTTTGATATAAGCTCGATACTATTCACAGGCGAGATTTCACACTTCCATTCGAGTGCGTCATCGATATCAAGCCCATCAGAATCCATCATCGAACCGCGAAGATCGGCGATACCCACAATCCTGATATCAACCCCAAATCGATCACGTGCAAGGCTTCCGTTCTTTCTTATAATCGTTGCAAGCCCACGTCCTACAGTACCAAAGCCAATTATTATAATATCGACTCGCTTCATCAGATCTCCTCCAGCGGCTTTATGAGGAGGAGTTCTTTATTCACAGCCTCCTGTTCTAAAATCTCGATCGCACGTTCCATCTCAGTCCTACCTGTCGCTTTTATCGTAATTCCTGCTGATGATTCCTCATCGATCCCTGGCATTGATAGTGTAAGATCGACAACCTCTGCAAAGCCTGTTGAGTCCACCGCATCGATCGTGCTCTTCAGGTCTGTGTGGACGATGTGCCCGACCAGTATGAGAAATACACTCTCATGGAGCCGTTCCTCTCCCTTCTGCATCACCGTGATCCCGACATCGTGCCAGCGTGCAATCAGATCATCAAGATGCCTCTCATCTATCTCGATCGTGATCTTGATCGGTATCGTGCCCCTGGGGGTCCTTAGATCACGCTGGTGTGCAATACTGATGATATTTCCCCCAAGATCCGCTATCGGACCGAGTGCCCCAAATAGCTGACCAGGTATATCCTTTAACTCAATCTCCATCGCTACCCGCATCATTTTATTCCTCCGTACTGAACCGTGCAATTATAGACCTGGCATGTTCATCAAAGCCTTCATATCTCGCAAGTGCCACCGTGGCATCTTTGATCCTTTCAAGCCCGCGTTTTGTAAGCATCTGTATGCTCATCGTCTTCATAAATGAATCGAGTGAAAGTCCTGAGAAGACCCTGCCATAACCTGCTGTTGGAAGGGCGTGGTTTGTTCCTGATGCATAGTCCCCTGCTGCAACAGGCGAGTAACCTCCGAGAAAGATCGAACCTGCAGATGTGATCTCTTCAAGGATCTTAAGCGGATCTTCGGTCAAAATCTCAAGATGTTCGGGTGCATAGCGGTTTATGAACTCAATCCCTTCTTTGAGCGTATTGATCAGAAAGATCCTTGACTGTGAGCTATCGATTGCAGTTGAAACCTCTGATGCGATTCTTTCTGATGTTGTAAGAAGTAACGAAACTGCCATTTTATCATGTTCTTCCTGTGCCCGCATATCTGCGATAATCCAATCTGCATTGGCGCCTGCATCTGCAAGTATCAATATCTCAGAGGGTCCTGCAGGAAAGTCGATCTCACAGTACCCCTTTGATCTAACATAGATCTTTGCTGCAGTTACATAAACATTCCCAGGACCAACGATCTTTGAAACTTTTGGAACTGTCTCGGTTCCGCATGATAATGCCCCAATTGCCTGCGCGCCACCCACCTTGAATATCCTGTCTGCTCCTGCCATATCTGCTGCCACAAGAAGAAGCGGATCGATCGATCCATCACGCCGTGGAGGCGTTGCAACAACGATCTGGGGGACACCCGCGACCTTTGCAGGAGTTACAGTCATGAGCGCGGTGGAAGGATAACCTGCAGGTACATAAGCGCCAGCAGAACTTATCGGAACACGCTTCTGGCCAAGTACGATTCCATCCGTGATCTCATCCATCCAGAATTCTCTTTCTTTCTGGCGCAGGTGGTAAGCAAGAATATTTTTGTGAGCAAGCTCAAGATGCTTGAGAATCTCAGAATCAACCATTTCTCGTGCCGATTCAATCTCATATCTATCAACTTCAATTTGATCAATATTCACGTCGTCAAATTTCTTTGTGTAGTCCCAAACTGCCTTGTCACCCACCTTTCTGACCGTCTCAACGATTTCTGCGACGATATCCATAAAATCAAGATATTCTGCGCTCCGATTGAAAAGTTGATCCAGTGCATCCTCATTCAAACTCATCAAGGTCTCGACAGTTATAGCCATGTTACCAGCTTTTCCATTGGTCAAGGTCTTATATCTTCTTTTGGCTGACTGCAACAGTTATATACTGATATGACTATATTATCTCGATCTCGAATGATGAAAAGAGTCAAGACCAATCCTGTCCTGCTTGGGCTGATCAATCAGTTGATAGAGTTAGCAAGGGAGAACGATGCGCCCATCTGGCGTGACCTCTCAAAAAGACTCCAGAAACCCAGTCGAAATATGGCTGAGGTCAATCTTAAGCATATAAATAGACATACCTCTGCGGATGATGTTGTGGTGGTACCGGGAAAAGTGCTTGGTAGTGGTGTGATTGATCATCCCGTCACAGTAGCTGCATTTAAATTCTCGGAACGGGCAAGAGCCACCCTGATGGAACAGGGGAGAGCAATCAGTATATTAGAGCTTACAAAGGAGAATCCAGGTGGAAAGGGGGTAAAAATCCTTGAGTAAAGCTGTATTAAAAAATCCCACAGTTATAAATGCAGATAGATTAATTTTGGGTCGGCTTGCAAGTTCCTGTGCGAAGCGACTCCTTAATAACGAAACAATCGTCATAATCAACGCAGAAAAAGCGATAATAAGCGGTTCAAAACGTAAGACTTTCGCCGACTATCGCAGTATGAGGAATAAAGGCTCAAAGGAGAAGGGACCATACTTCCCAAGAATGCCTGATCAGATCTTAAAGCGAACAATAAGGGGAATGTTGCCCTACAAACGAAAGCGGGGGCGTGATGCACTCGCAAGATTGCGGGTCTGCATTGGTGTTCCCGAAGAGTACAGCGATATACAACCTGTAACGATAGAAGAAGCAGATGCTGGTCGATTGGGCACATACAAGTTCACGCGTCTTGGAGACATCTCCAGAAAGCTTGGGGCGAAGTTTGAGGAGAGCTGAAAATGAAAAAGATCATTAATTCAAGTGGTAAACGGAAGACTGCAATTGCAAGGGCGGTATTCAAGCCCGGAAAGGGCAGAGTGAGAATAGACAAAGTTCCACTCGATATCCTCAGGCCCGAACTTGCAAGATTGCGGATCATGGAACCGCTCCTCATAGCACAGTACACGTTTGATAAAGACTATCTCAAAGGGATTGATATTGATGTTAACGTGCGAGGCGGTGGGTTCATGGGGCAGGCAAACGCGGTGCGGACAGCGATCGCAAGAGGACTTGTTGAATGGATCGATGATATAGAAGAACGGTCCCAGTTGAAGAGTGCTTTTCTTGAATTTGACAGAAATTTGCTTGTAAACGATATGCGTCGCAAAGAAGCCAAGAAGTTTGGTGGCAGAGGCGCAAGAGCACGCAAGCAGAAATCATACCGTTGAGTGAAGAGGTAAGGATGATACCTGTTCGTTGTTTCACGTGTGGAAAGGTGATTGGTGGGTACTGGGAAGAATACAAAGAACGGCGCGATGCTGGCGAAGATCCGGGGGATATTCTGGATGATATGGGGGTGGAACGATACTGTTGCAGGAGGATGTTGCTCACGCATCTCGAGATCGTTGATAAGTTCGTGCCTTATCAATAATCAATGGGGGTTGTAGGGTAGCCTGGCCCATCCTTCGGCGTTCGGGACGCCGTGACCTGAGTTCGAATCTCAGCAACCCCATCTCATTTTGAGGTGGTCGTTTGGAAAAATACACAAAGTATGAGAAGGCGAGGATCATAGGGGCAAGGGCATTACAGATATCGATGGGCGCTCCAGTTTTGGTGAAAACAGATGAGATGGACCCGATTGAGATTGCACTCCTTGAGTTTGAGAAAGGAGTAATACCAATAACAGTTCGGAGGAAGTAGATGATACCGGTTGAGAAGATTTTTTTGCGGAAGATACAGGATAGTCGAGGGAATCCAACGGTTGAGGCTGAAATCTTAACTCAGGAAGGATGGGGTCAGGCTGCTGCGCCAAGCGGTGCAAGCACAGGAACATACGAAGCAAAAGTGATCCCTGTGGATGATGCAATCGCAAAGGCAGAGAGTAACGTGATCCCCAAACTTACAGGATGCGATGTGCTTGATCAGAGGCAGATTGATAAAACGCTCCATGAGATTGATGGAACTGATGACTTCTCAAATATAGGTGGAAACGTCGCTGTCGCAATCTCGATGGCTGCTGCAAAGGCGGCTGCATCATCACTTGGTATACCCCTCTATCGCTACATCGGTGGTGCCTTCTCCTCCATTCCACATCCACTTGGAAACGTGATAGGTGGCGGTGTCCATGCCAAAGGCGCCACAGACATACAGGAGTTTTTATCCATTCCCGTTGGGTCAGAACACGCTGTAGATTCTGTATTTGCAAACGCAAAGGTTCACAGGCGCGTGAAAGAGCTTCTCACAGCAAAGGGCATAACCTGTGCCAAAGGGGACGAGGGCGCATGGGCACCACCAATCACAAATGAAGACGCTCTTGAACTGATGGCCGAGGCAACAGGTGCGATCAGTGACGAGATGGGTTTTGAGATCAGGATCGGGCTTGACGTTGCAGCATCAGAGCTATGGGATGGAGAAGCCTACAGATACAGGGATAAGTCAAGATCTCGGGATGAACAGATCGCATATCTGGGAGAACTTATTGATCGCTATAAAATATATTATCTCGAAGATCCACTCGATGAAGAGGATTTTGAGGGGTTTGCAACACTCACATCGTCTGTCAAATGTATTATATGTGGCGACGATCTTTTTGTTACAAATCCGGAGCGAATAAAGCGTGGAATTGAGATGGGAGCTTCAAATTGTGTTCTGATCAAGCCCAACCAGATCGGAACGCTCACTGATACATTCGATGCGATTCATCTTGCGGTCTCGAATGGTTATGCATGTGTCATCTCGCATCGATCGGGCGAGACCACCGATAATACGATCGCACACCTTGCCGTGGGCCTGAATGCCCCGATCATAAAGACCGGGGTTGTCGGAGGCGAACGGATCGCAAAACTCAACGAGCTTATAAGGATCGAGGAAGAGATATCTTCCTGAGTTCATGGCAAGATGTAAGATCGGATTTCTAATAAACCCGATATCAGGAATGGGTGGGTCTGTTGGACTTAAGGGAACCGATGGGGTTCTTGATCTCGCAAAAGAGCGAGGGGCGTCACCTGTAGCACATATAAAAGCAGAGCAGGCACTTGAGAACCTTGATACCCCTGAAGCGACAGTATTTCTAACTGCAGCAGGGAATATGGGAGAGAGTGTTCTTAAGAGCGCTGGTATCACTTACAGAGTGATCTATGAACCGCCTCTGGTGACATCTGCCGGGGATACAGAAAAGATCTGCCGGTTGTTTCTTGATGAAAAGGTCGATCTGATCTTATTCTGTGGGGGCGATGGAACTGCAAGGGATGTATACTCGGTTGTTCAGGAGAGGATACCAGTTCTCGGGATACCCGCGGGTGTCAAGATGTACTCTGGTGTATTTGCCCTGAATCCAGCATCTGCCAGAGAGCTTTTAAAGGCGTTCTTTGGGGGGAAAACGATCATGGGGGAGTCAGAGATCCTTGATATCGATGAAGAGAAGTACAGAGAGGGCGTACTCGATATCAGGCTCTTCGGGTATGCAAAAACACCTCAGATGCCAGGACTGATTCAGGAAGGTAAAGCGATCATCCATGACGCGAGCGAGGAGATATCAAAGGCAGAGATTGCATGGTTTTTATCAGAGATCATGAAAGATGACTCGATCTATATTCTGGGACCTGGGACAACGACAAAGGCGATATGTGATCTTCTGGGACTTCCCAAGACGCTGCTTGGTGTTGATGCTGTTAAGAATCAGAAGATCGTGGGAGTGGATCTTAACGAGTCAGAGATACTTGATCTCATCGATGGAGAGGATAAGGTCACGATCATCGTAAGCCCGCTTGGAAGACAGGGTGCAATCCTTGGTCGGGGCAACCAGCAGATAAGCGCTCGTGTGATAAGAAAGGTGGGAGTTGAGAATATCATCGTTGTTGCAACCCCACAGAAGCTCAGGGATCTGCCGTTTCTTTTTGTTGATACCGGGGATCGGGCGCTTGATAGCGAGCTTAGCGGGTATATAAGCGTTGTATGCGGCTACAGGATGGCACAGAGGAAGAAGGTTCTGCGATAGCTTTATATACAAAAAACGATGCACCATGGTTGGTTTAAAGTGGGAGACGTTGATATTGTCTGTGGACGCAGGTATGTAACAGGAATTGTGAATAGAAAAGAGGTGATAATTCCAGTCCTTATCTTTTTAGCCATGATAGCTCCAAGAGGCGTTTTCAGCATTGCTGAGTACTTTGGCGTAGATCTGCCCTTTGTGCCGATGATGAGTGGGTGGATTCTCACTATAACAATCCTGCCGCTTGCGTTTGCACTCTTCTATAAGGATGTATCGCCCGTAATAGCCTTCTTTGGCTGCTCGATAGGATACATCTTGGGAATAGCAGGGGATGCGTTTGTTCTTGGATTGACATATCCAGGTGAATTTCTCGATGGTATGTGGTGGACGGTGGAATATATTCTTCAAGATAATCTATTTGGATCCGATGCGTCTTTTCATGTCGTTGAGATACTGGCTCTTGGGTTGATCGGGGTAGGTGCAACGAGGACATATTCTGATAAGATCAGTAACCTCATTTTGATAATAGGATCTGCAATATGGATTTTTATGCCTGTACGTGGACTATTCATGTTTCTCATGAGAGAGGCGATATGAAAAATGTTTGAAAAAATGAGTGATATAGTAAACTGGCTCACAAAACGCACCCTTGCAGGGGCGGTTATTGGGTGTATTCTTGGTTTATAGTATCTAACATAACAAACTTAACCAATATTCAAGAACCTCTTAATCCACTTTTCTGCAAAGCTGATCCTTTGTGTTAGCTCATAAAAACTCTTCGAGATGACTTTTTTGAGCTCATCCAATGTTTTGATGAAGAGTGGTGAAAGAACTCTCTTTATGATTCTCCAGATCTGCTCAATTGGATTCAGATCAGGTGAGTAAGGCGGTAGGAAGATAAGAATTATGTTCAGCTTTCTTGCTTTTCTCCTTGTTTTCTTAGCCCAGTGTGATCTGAAGTTATCAAGAATGATTACTATGGTCTTCTCTGGATTTCTTTCTCTTATCCTCTCCAGAAACTCACATACAGATTCCTTCTTTGAATTTTCTTTAAAATCTACAACACTCTCCCCATTTATTGCATAGAAACCGAAGGTATTTGCTCTCATCTTTGTGGTGTTCTTCTTAACAGCTGGTTTATTGAATGACCACAAGCGTTGGGTATTTGAGGTGAGTTGAGGTGAAGTCTCATCCAGAAATCCTATAATGCATTCTTTCAGATCAGTATCAAGCTCATCAAGTTTTTTTAAGCTCTTCTTCAGCATTTTCAGGTCTTCTGTAATCTTGCTGATAGGGTTTTGAGTACTTCATCCCAAATGATTTCAGTATTCTGCTGAGATGCCTTATGCTGTATTCAACACCAAACTCCTCATTGATGAGCTCTCTTACTTCTCTTGTGGTCCAGTCATCTCTCTTCTCAAGTATTTTCTTGAGTTCTTCTTTCTGCTCTTCAGTCAGTTCTGAAGGTCTACCTCCACCATAATTCGGTTTAAGTCCTTCCAATCCTTTCTCGTTCCAGTTCTCAAGCCACACATAGCCTATGACTTTGCTTACCCCCACCTCTTTAGCTGCTTTTGGAACAGCTGCTCCTTTGTAGAGTTCTTTGATGAAGAAAAGTTTTCTGAGGACTTCTGCGCATACTTTTCTACTTCGAATCTCTTCGTTCAGCTCTTCCAGGGTCAGCCACTTAACAACTTCTTTTTCGGGTCTTCGTCCCATACAGGTAAATTGTACTTGTTAGTTAAAAATGTTTTGTCTAATACTATAAATCGCAAGATCGATATCTCGAAAGTCACCTTCCAAAAATGAGCCGTGAAGATATGCAAACTCGATTTCATTTCTTCTCTTTAAAACAGCAGTTATCTTTCTTTCAATATCATCCTTTTGATACTCGCCAATACTGTGAGTCCTCATCATGCTCATTTATTTATTTTGCATTGTATAAATTATAAATCTTCTCTCGTGGTTTATACTTCACATCAGGCATTTCAATCTCCTGAAAGAACACCCTGTCCATCTCATAAGAATAATGCTGACCTGTATGCAGAACAAGGTAATCCAGCCCCGAGCCCTCACACACCCTGATACAGGCGATATCTTGATAAACTCTGGTCTTGTTCCGGGGGTGTGCAGGTCTTTTCACGCATTATGAACCACTCATGTTTTAGCCAGTTCAATTCCCTCTTTCACAGCCTCACTCACGATCCCGATCTCTTTTTTCTTCTCTTCGAATTCATCGGGTGTGTATGCCAGTATGTCCAGGTCGAAATCATAGTCCCATAATTCATAGAGCATCGTCATTCTGTTTAAAAAATGGATACCTTCAAACATCTCACTGACAACGATAATATCGTAATCACTCTGCTCCAAATAATCCTCTCCAGCCCTGCTTCCAAAGAGAATGATATGCTCAGGTTTAAATTCCCTCTCAACCTGCTTTAAAAATTGATCTATTTCATCAGTTCTTTTCTTATCCATTCTATCACCTTCATTGACCGCTCCAATCGCTCCTTTGCGATCTCTTCGTCATATAACTCATAGGGGACAGTGTGAGCAGCATCTGGATATCTTGTGATCACGAAGTCTGGAGATAATCGTCTCAACGTGCTGTGATACTCTTCTGGAATGCCAACTTCCTTGCCAAGAAAGATTAAAGAGTGAGTCGGACCTGGCGATTCTTTTAATTTATGTATATACAGGGCTTTAAGTGACTTTTCAACGCTCTGCTGACATAGAAAAGCAGTTAAATAATATTCCCCGATATTCAGGTTTTTTTCAGCACTATCCAGGTCTTTCAATGCCTGTTTCCACCATTCTTTAACTTCTTTTCGCATCTTCCCTCCAATGAATATTTATTCCATGCCAACTGCTATATCACCACTCGCTCTCACACGCCCTATCACAGGTGACATCTTGATTATCTCAAGTGGTCGTGTGCCGAGGATAGTGCAAAGCTCACCCATTACTTATAAACCCCCTTCCTGTGCTCAAATGCATACACCCTTATCACATCCTCCTCGATCGCATAGATAAGTCTGTACTTTCCGATTCTTATCGATCTGAATCCCTTAAGCGAGTATCTGAGGGGTTTTCCGATCTCTGGGTTCTGCTCTATCTGTTTCAGATGCTTAATTATCCTTTCACGGTTTTCAAAATCCAGCTTTTCGAATATCTCTTTAAACTTTGGAGAGAAGATAATTTCTGGCTTTCTACTCATTTTTGCCCAGCTTCTTATGTAAGTCCATTATCTCTTCAAACGTGTAATACCTCCCCTCCTCAAAGTCCTTCTCACTCTCCTCAATATCTCTCATAAGCTCCTCATCACTCAGGATCTCAAGCTCCTCAACAAGATCTCCGATCTCCTCCTGGATCTGTGTGAGTCTTGTTATTATGCCTCTTGCAACCGAGGATTTGACCGTCTGCATTTATAGCTCTCCTTTATTTAAATATTCAAGGCACTTTTATAAACCTTCTCCTCCCAAACACGGTGTTCTATCTTCGTCAAAAATTACTCCATCTATGTTGCAGCAGTAATGTTGCCCTGTATGCAAGATAAAGTGATCTATGCCTCTCCCCTCACTCCCCCTTTTCACCTCAATAAGCCCCCATAAACTCCTCAATCCGCTTTATGAATGCATAAAAATCCCCTGAATTCTCTTTCAATATCTCAAAAGTAAGTTTATCATCTATCGCACCATACCTGTGAACGACTATGTTTCTAAAACCCTCATGCCTTTCAGCTTCTCTATCGTCTCCTCACTAAGTATCTCGTTCTTTACCAGATTCACTATGATGTCCTCATCGTCACGCGGAACTCCAAGCTCAAGGTCTGTGTTGATGATTGCACAGATATCAAAGACGTTTTCAATACAAAATTCCATCCTCTTGTATATGCCATCTTTAATCAGGCCAAGACCCGAGAACTCCTCAAATCATGTGATCGCTCTTTCTCCGATGTAATCATAAAATCTGTGCTTAAACGCCTCAAAATTCCTTATTGTATCGAGGGCTACCTCGTATAAAAACTGCTTATCTTTGCAGTATAGCACCTCCCCCTTCAGGACTTCCCTCCTCACATAAAGCGGAAGAAGCTGAAAGATCTGGATGTCGTAGGTGTCATCAAAAACCTCAGAGAGCACTCCAAACCTGAACCTTGAAGACTCTTCGATACTCCCATCATAGTATATGCAGAGGTCTATATCTGAATCTTTCCTCATCTGCCCTGCTGCAGATGACCCATACAGGATGATGAACTTTACCTTTTCAAACCCTTCTGTGTTTTTGATCCTTTCAATCGCCTTCTCTATTTTCGCAGGCATTTTACGACCCCTATATAGATCCATGTTCATACACGTCCTTTGAAGGTTAACCTATTTATTCTCTCCCCTGCAACACACCAGAAATGCCCTGTCGCTCAAAGAACACCCGATCCATCTCATAAGAATAATGCTCAACCCGTTTAGGCATCACGGTCACCTGTTACGCTTTTCATCTCGAGGTATTTCTTTCTGGAGATATTGAAATTCCTGGCATTCAGCATAAAGCTATCGATCAATTCAGCCTGTTGTCTACTCCACACTTCATTTGGTGTATCTTTAACCCATTTAGCATAACGATGGATGAATTTCAGCCTCTCTTTCAAATTTTCTTCTCTTTCAAACTTCAATTCCATAATCATCACCGGTTACCTTCAGTTCTCGCATGAACGTTCTCATCAGAGCTTTGTCTATCTTTTCCTTAAAGATTTCCCAGAGATATACCGCATCTTCTACATCCTTGTCGCTACCCAAATACAGCTTGTAGGGTATCTGTAATTCGATTGGAGAGATAAATAGATGCTGTTCGCCAATAATAACCCCCTGTTTCTTATCAATCGCATATTTATCAAAGTCATCCCTCGCGAACTTCAGTTCAATATTTGGTATTATCATATCCTCCTTTGCAACTCTCACTCTTAGTCCATCTTCCAACATTTCATATAATCCATTTTCATCTTCTGGATTCAAAAAATAATACCCCTCGTCGCCTAATCTCTGGTAAAAAGAACCAAATAAGGATTTATCCATTTTTCTCAGGAGTATATCAATATCCTCAGTGCCACGTGCCCTTCCAAAAAGAATCACAACATACCCGCTTACAATCACGTAATCCACATACTCCTCAAGCAATTTCGTGAAATCCAAGACAAATCTATCCAAAGTAGTAATGACTTTATTCTCGATTATTATCTTCCCATGCTCATATTTCAGTTCCATTCCGTGTCTCCCTGCTTAGCTTTTTTACTTTTACGTTTAAAACCCTATTGACTTCCTCAGGCATACTTCTGTCGTAGCTCCGCAGCCCCGCTTCCACATGCCCACCCCCCAATTCCCAGTTTGGAAGCAGCGAACGCACACCCTAAAACCGTATTTGTATCTCCCTCTACAGGAATCACATCACGCTCTTTTTCTTCCAAAAATCTTCTCACTTCCTGCCAGTCTTCCCCCCATGCCTCTCCGATCCAACCTCTAAATTATACCCCGCCTCAGGGAGCCCAGGTTGCTCAAAAAAACACCCGATCCAGCTCATAAGAGTAATGCTACCTGGTGTAGTATAATCCACACACCCTCACAACAGGACTTGGTTTTATTATCTCAGGTCCTGTTCAGAATCTGGTGCAGGTCTTCAAGTATATTCTTATCTCGCTCAGTCAACCTCGATATCACATTCAGCAATATTCCCATGAATACTCCAAATGTACCCAAAATGAGAAAAAATCCTGAAAGCATCGTTAGAGGCAGGGAAAAATAGCCTGATTGGTTATAGAGCTGCATAAGCTGCAATCCGAAGAAGAAACCGATCAGAATGAGCCCCAATCCTGGAATTCCTATGTATGTCAATGGTCTTCGTTCTACTATCATCTGAATGATGGAACCAAGCACAGCGAACCCATGTTTCACTGGATTCTCGGTTGAGGTATCAAAGTCACCGTATTTGCAGAAGATCTCACGTTCCTCGATCCTCAGTCCAAGCTCATGAGCTTTCATCAACATCTCAGACTCGATCGAGAACCCATTTGTCTTGATCTTCTTTAGCAGAGCTTCAATCGTTCGTCTGTTCAGGACCCTGAACCCACATTGTGAATCTGTAACAATACTCTTTGCACCTGTGACCTTATCAAGTACAATCCTTCCGATCCTTCTATAAAATGGCATCTGCCCCAAACTTCTGTATCCAATGACCATGTCGGCAGAATTCTCTGTTAGTGGTTCAAGAAGTGAAGGTATATCACTCGGATTATGTTGTCCATCACCATCAAGAAGTACAAGTGCATCAAATTCATGTTCAGATGCATATTTTAATGCGGTCTTTATCGCCCCACCCTTTCCGCCGTTTTTCGTGTGTGATATGACTGTTGCGCCTGCCTCCTTTGCAATCAAAGCCGTATCATCTGAAGAACCGTCATCAACGACAATAATCGTATCCACAAAATTTTTAGCCTTAAGAACGACAGACCCTATCGCAATCTCCTCATTGTAACACGGGATTGCAGCAAGTATCTTCATTGCAGAGGATGAACCATACTTCTCATCTGAAGATACTTCTTCATTAAACTCTTCTATAACAGTAATATTTTCAATGTTTTTCTTCCTGGTCAGTTCCTTCGATGCCGTGATCCCAGCCATACCTTCACACTCCCACTTTTGCTACAATATCCCCTTATTTTGATGTTACATTATATAAACTTTATGCATTTACAGGACAATATAACTTTTTATAAAAAAGAAATATGATATATTATTATCTTACTGATATAGAAATAAAATATCTTTTAAAGCTTAAAAATATCTTAAAAATATTTTAAATCATAAAAAAGAAATTTACAGATGCACTCCATTCTATCGAATTCTGCTTTGCATAACCAGCCTGATGAGATAAACAAGTGGGAAGAGAAGCAATAATGACATCATTAAAGCACCGATTACGCCATAATTTCGATATAGCAGCACTGCCACCACATCTCCTCCGCCTGAAACTGGTATGAACAGATATGGAAGTATCTCACTGAAGAAGTTCTCAAGCTGCCTGCTGGCATCATCGAGATCCTCAACCGTTGTCTCGGCTCTCACGATCGTGATCTTCCCGGGTGAGCTTGCAAATATAAGTTCCTTGAGGTAGAAGTACATGATAAGCCTGTACCTGCCCTCCTTCTCAAGTAAAAGCTTGTTCACCACAATTTCAGCATCGCTGCTCCGGGTGGTAGATGCATCAGCAATCCATCTTGATCCATTCAGCCTAATTGCGATCTGCGTCTCGTTGACAACACTCCAGCCAGCCCCTCGATAGCAGACCTTTGGATCATGAAACGCAGAGGTGTTCTCAGCCCGTATGATGAGAAGCCATACCGGGGTTGGATTATCTGCTCCATAATATGCACGCTCCATGATCATATCGGGTTTGAGTGCTTCGATCACGCTCTCCTTGATATCGATCCTGTAACCCTTCCACTCATTTATATTCATCGGCAGCGACTCGATCGCCTCATTATTCCCAAGTTCCATCTGTGTCTTAACCCATGATTTCTCAGCCGATGTATAGGTGGGCGTGGTATCAACCATCACCCCACGCTGGAGTAAGACCTCTGGTGGAGATAGGAGAATCGTTATAATCATAACCAAAAACAGTGCAGTGGCTACGGCTTTGTACTGATCTTTCTTATCCATCTCAACACCTCCAGGAGTATGAATATCGATACAAGTGCGATCACAAAGAATGTTATGCCACCCCAGTCATGGAAGTATCTCATCCCTGCTTCAACCCCGAAGTTTGACGCTACAAGAAGTGTTATCGCAATCCTCAATCCGTTGGTGAATATTGCAAGAGGAAGGGTTGCTATTAACAAAATAACCTTATCTGTGAGTGGATCAGGGATGAGATATGCCAGGAGGGTGACCACAGTAAAGAGTGATACGATCGAATTAAAGCCGCTGCATGCAGGTGCAACCTCAAATATTGCCCCGTTCATCAAGATCTGGCAGCCGTCATGGCTTGATTCAACCCCAAGAAGGTGAGAGATGCCTGTTGCAAGCACGGTTGATATACCCTGGAGGGTGAGCATTATCCCATCAAGGTCTGGCAAGGGGATCGCAAATATCAAAAAACAGACTGGAAATATAAGCACACGCATTTGCTGAGCACCTTTAAACAGGAGAACGAGACCGAGAAGAAAAGGTATCATTGATACGGTGGTGAGAAAGATCGCACCCGTAAACTGTCCCACAACGTAGATTATAAGGCCAAGGATAAATAGCATCGGGCTTTTCTGATCATCAGCTCCAGATAAAATATCTCGCTTCTGCCAGATAAGAAAGAAGGATATGATCGGGATCAGAAATCCATGACTGTAAGCATCAAGGGTGAGCCATGATGTGAGGAGCCATTTGAATGAGCCAAAGTATAACACCACCGTGGAGATTATAAGCCCCAGAGGCCATATTTTATTGTCACTCTTTTGTATGTCCATTGATGAAGTAAGATCTCAATAAATCTACTCCTCTCTTCTCCTTCTGACAAATCCAAGAACGCCCAGCATGCCAAGGGCTGTCAGAGCGAGGGTGGTGGGTTCTGGGACGCCCGTAACTGTACTTGCGGTAACGCTAATCTTTTTTTTCGCAAAATTAGCCGCTGCTGCCTCCACAAAGACCGTCTCATCAAGCGAGATTGTATAAGTTACAACTCCAGTCTCCCATGTGTCAGTGCTACTGGTACCACTTTCCCCACCTATCCATGCGCTACTATTTGTCACATTAAACACATACATAGTACCACTACCCCAACCGGAATAGTTTGCCTTGAACCGGCATTCTGTGTTTGCATCAACTTGATATTGGTGACTGTTCTCTGCAACCTCCCAGCCATTTCCTATATCCATATAAATGGTTATATCCGTTGCCACCGCCGGCATAACCAGCATCATCAGAAGCACTCCAACCAGTGCCATTCTAATCATCTTCATACAATATCGCCTCCTATTATTACTTCATCTCTCACATTATCAGTTGTAAACATTGTGATCATACGTGTTACGCCTCCCTTCTCCTTCTGACAAATCCAAGAACGCCCAGCATGCCAAGGGCTGTCAGAGCGAGAGTGGTGGGTTCTGGTACGACAACTATACCTTCTATTGTAAGAATTGATGATCCCCAACACCATTTATTCCAGATCGCAGCCACATCAAATGGCGACTTATCCTGTGAGGGAGTATACAAGTCTACCACACCTGGGGGTGTCCAGGCTACCAGATACAAATTGCCATTTACTTCAACAAGGTTCCATTTCAGTTCCCAGCCATAACCAGAGCCTAATTCCACTTCCGTGCCATCATTCTCGGTGATATTCACTTTCCATCTCTTGGGGAACACAGATGAGCCTAACATCTGATCCTTTGATTCTATCCCCTTCTGTATCGCTTTTATTACTGCCTTCTCTTCGCCTTCTGTTAAAACGGTCTGCCTCTTTTCGTTATCGAGCAAGCCAACCTTCCACACGTATATTGCTTTGAACCTGAGTGGGACATCAGGCACAACGGTGTATGATTTGTCTGGTAGAAGCCGAATGAAATCTCCACCGCCCTGTTTCATAAGCAGGATTATATATGGCTGGTGATTACCAGGTTTTACTTTGTTCACTGTATCGGTAGAAGTAACTCCCACAACTACGGGTGTAACCACCATCATCAGAAGCACTCCAACCAGTACCATCCTAATAATCATCTTCACACCATATCGCCTACTTACCTCTAAGTATTTAATTATTTCTCTAATTACCCCTATATAAATCTTGTGATTATGCAAGCACAGATGTCATTTTGTCATCACCCTCAATTGTTTAAATGAGCCTGAATAAAGATATAAACATGCGACCCGTATCTCATCTGATACTTACCTCGCTTTTGATTATCCTCGCTGAGGTCTCAACATGTTTAGCAGGTCCGAAGGCTGGCATCGCATTCAATATCGCAATCTTATTACTTTTGATCCTCCAGTTCACATTCATAAAAGACCCCTCTTCAGATTTTACACGCCTCTTCCAGGTGATGACACTCATCCCCCTCTATCGTATCATAACACTCTCAATTCCTGTTGAGCTCATCACGTACGAGGGGTATCTTATAGCGGTAACGACCTCACTCCTTGCTGGTTCGCTGATTCTGATCACGGTACTTGGAATATCACTCGAAGATGTGGGCATGCGTTTGAGAGATCCTATATTGCAGATACTATGTATCATTGCAGGTCCCTTTATCGGGTATCTCGAATGGATGCTTCTCATGCCATCGGGACTTGAACCGCCAATCCCTGCATCATTGATCCTCATGCTTGCTGCATTCACAGATGAGCTTATATTCAGGGGTATCATCCAGCAATCGGTTGAGAGAGCTATGAAAAACCCCCTTTTTGCGATCCTTCTGACATCAACCCTCTATGCCACATTCTTCGTCTCTTATGCATCAGAGCTGTGGCTCATTCTGCTTGTATTTCTGACCTCGATTTTCTTCGGGTATGTGGTATCAAAGAGCGGGAGCATCGCTGGTGTTCTCATCTCTCACGCTCTCCTTAATATTTTTTACCTCGTCATCTGTCCAATCTGGATGTAAATTGCACAAAAAATATCAGAGAATCATGAGCACCCTTGTTAAGACAATCAACGAGAATACAAATAGAAGCGGTACCACAATGGCATTATAAGCTTCCATGAACGGAGCAAATCGCTTTCTGATATCAGGTTCTGCACCAAGAATCTCCGCAGCCGATAGAAGACCAATGAGGAGCAGCACGGCATAGACGCCAGGCTCACTTCCCCCAATCGCAGATATGACTGTTGGCGTTGCCATCGCGATCATCGTCGATCTATTCTTTGTGTGGAAGTATATATACCTGATGTGTGAATTTGTATCATCAGTCTTTTCCTCTGATCTTCCCGATCCAGCGGTAAGCTTTATCTATCAGCCAGTAGAATGATGGAATGATGGAGAAAGAGAGGGTTCGAAGATACATCGATAAAATAGATCACATAAAGGAGCGGAGTGAAGATATAAACAGATGGATGCGTGAAACCGATACAAAAGAAAATATCGATAAGAAAACAAGGCTTGCGATCTACAAAGCGATGCAGGAGATCGTGGAAGCTTCAACAGACATTCTTGCAATGATCTTAAAAGATGAGGGAAAACTCCCGAAGGATGATTACACCAATATCAACATCCTCTACGAGCATGGTGTGATCGACAAAAAGCTTAAAGAAACCCTGAAGGAGGCAAATGGGCTTAGAAACAGATTGATACACGGATACAATGGTTTAAACCCTGAAATTGCCTTTGTTTCGATCAAAAAACTCCTGCCTCACACGGAAACTTTCATCGATGTGGTGACGGAATGGCTGAAGAGAGCGCTGGATCGATAGCATCAGGCTTATGGCTACAGAAAGATCAGCGAATCCTCGCGCTGCTCCAGTTTGGCTCAACAACAAAGCGCGAAGCCACGTGCAGAAGTGATCTGGACATCGCCATCGTTGCACCAAAGATAAAAGATCCAGATGAGATGAGCAGACTCCTGGCAGATGCATGGAAAAATCTGGATACCAGTGAACCATACGATATATGGCTCTTTGAAGAACTACCACTCTACATGAAAGCCCAGATCATAGAAAACCACAGAGTCATCTTCTGCAGAGACCTGTCAGCACTCTATGAATATCTCTACTTCTACAGAAAACTGTGGGAGGACGAGCGCCACAGACAGGAGCTTGAGATCGACCAGCTACGGGAGATACTCGATAGGATCTGACGGTAAAAAGAAAAGAAGAAATATCACTGTTCCCTCTTCCTGTAAACGGCCCCGATCACACCAAGAATACCCAGCGTGACCATCACAAGCGTGAGGGGTTCAGTGACGGCACACGTGGAAGGTATCTCAAGCTTCGGGAGATATGTTACCTTACCTTTTCCTTCTTCGTCATCATAGATGCCTGCATCGATCTCGTTGTTATCGGTCGTGCCCCACCAGTTATTGGTTGCACTGACATCCTTCTTCTGGTTGTTATAAAGCTGCCAATG
The DNA here is from genome assembly GCA_001766815.1 of Candidatus Syntrophoarchaeum caldarius. Taxonomy (NCBI): domain Archaea; kingdom Methanobacteriati; phylum Halobacteriota; class Candidatus Syntropharchaeia; order Candidatus Syntropharchaeales; genus Candidatus Syntropharchaeum; species Candidatus Syntropharchaeum caldarium. The sequence goes on along the minus strand of LYOS01000001.1, from coordinate 77,540 downwards.
GTAACTACCATCATCTTGTAGCTTACCGTTTGCAATGATGTTGTTGTGTTTGATCGTGTTATCTGTCGATCCAGCTTTGAGATAGATGCCATAGTTGTTGTTGAAGATATAGTTGCAGGAGATATTGTTGGAATCTGCATTATTGATATAAACCCCCGCTTCATTTGAAGCCAGCGTGTTCTGGATGATCTCGTTCTCATCAGTTGAGTCGGAGGTTAGGTAAACACCATACTTCTCGTTTGAACTTACCGTGTTATCTCTGATAATGTTCCGATTGCTCGAACCTGAAAGACGTATTCCGTGCCTATTGCCATTTACGTTGTTTTCAGATATCGTGCAAGAATCAGCACCATAAACTCGAATCCCGGATGTCCATGTGCCCGATGTCGCCCCTGTCACCGTAAACCCGCTGATATTCACATAATCTGCGGTTATATCAAAGACATGATCACTAAAGCCATTAAAGCCATAACCATTTGAGTCTGCCGTAGATACCGCAGATAGAGCCGGCATACTTCCCACAACCGTTGTTGAACCAGACCCATTCTCAGATCTGATCGTTAAATGATCGACGTTCACATCCACATTCTCATAATACGTCCCATCCCTCACGATGATCGTATCATACGCTGAAGCGCTATTCACCGCTGCTTGAATTGTCAAATAATCATCAGTCACCCATATCTCAGTCGCACCCGCACTACCCACACATAAAGCCAGAATTATAAGAAACCCGAGTACGATAATACTATGATTCACGCTCCATACCTCATAAATCTTCTTTGTGTATGATATAAATAGATTGCGAATTTCCACTACCAGCTATAAATACAGGTGAACACAAATAATGAACCATGCGATCAGGCTATTTGAACGATCTCATGCTTGTAATCATCTTCACACTCCTCTCCATCCCATTTATCTTATTCCCTCCTTTGAATGAGACACCGATAAGAATCATACTTGGACTCCCACTTATCCTCTTTTTTCCAGGATATGCTTTAATTGCCGCACTCTTCCCAGCAAAAGGCGATCTTGACCCGATAGAGCGTGTAGCGCTTAGTTTCGGTCTTAGTATTGCTGTTGTTCCGCTCATCGGACTTGTATTGAATTACACGCCGTTCGGGATCAGATTGATGCCGATACTCATCAGTTTATCAGGGTTCACGATATTATTATCCATCGCTGCAACTTTCCGCATAAAAAAGCTTACAGCAGAAGAGAGATTCTCAATCGAGTTTGTATCGAATTTCAGGGCGTTGAAAGCGTCATTTGAGACAGAAAAGAGGCTTGATCGGATTTTAAGCGTCATTTTGATCCTCTCGATCATCGCTGCAATTGTTATGACCATATATGTGATCGTGACACCGAAGGAGGGTGAACATTTCACGGAGTTTTACATACTCGGTCCAAACGGAACCGCGGATGAATATCCAACAGATCTTATGCCTGGCGAAGAGGGGATGGTTATCGTAGGGATTGTAAATCACGAATACACGAACCAAACATATCGGCTTGAGGTAAAACTCAATGAAAGCTTGCTCCATGAGGAGTCAATAACATTATCCCATAACGAAACGTGGGAGTCCCCTTTTTCTTTCAAAATTGAGAAACGCGGAGATAACCAGCGGCTGGAATTTCTGCTCTACAATGAAAGCAACAGTACTGAGCCGTACCGCTCCCTCCATCTCTGGGTGGATGTAAGTGATTGAGTTAGATGATATATCAACGCCGCTTCAGTAACGCTCGATCAAAAGCCGCTCAAGTATACTGTATTTGAATTTTTTCCACCATCGACCATGTACCCTGTACGTTATACGACCATCCTCAAGTGCGGCTGCAATTGTTGTAAGCGGCGATCCTGAATTGATTATTTCTCGTACCGTCTGCTCATCAACCTGTACGGTCACCGATGGATGATCAAGCGCTCCTTTCTGGAGGTCTATCTGTAAATTATCAATTATCACGCCGACAGTCATCGATCCGCCACCCTCAAGCTGAATCTCACAGTTGATCCGCTCATCACCTATATGCTTCAGAAAAGATGGTAACTTGTCTATTTGCTCATTATATCCATCCATTGCCGAAGACATATCCCCAAATAAGTCTTCAGATGCTGATGCACATGGCATGGCAAGGAGTGTTATAAGACATGCCAGTGCAGTTATCACCCTCATACGCGATTTCTGCATATGATAATTATCGCCTTCATCATATAAACTTCTTGTCCACCAAAAAGGGTTGATTATGGAAGTAGATGATATCGAGATAGTAGATATGTATGCTGAGCTGCGGTTGATGTTTATGGTTGATCTGATAACAGAGTATGAAGGTTGATCGAACTTTTGGAATTGGATTATCCAAAAACCTTCCCAAAGGCACAGGTTTTTCACTAAAATCCGAAGATTATCAGTCTGATCAGGGCTATTGGTATCAGTATCAACGTCAGTACCACTGCACCACCCACAACGCCAAGAGCCATCTTTACCAGTAGATTGTGATTACCGGCGAAATCCGATACTTTTTCAAAGGTGGTATTTGCCTTATTTATCAGATCTCTGGATTCTCTCAGGTTATCATTGACAGAATCCAGTATAGCCTCGATTCTTGGCTGCTCTTCAGTGTTAAATCGTTTCAGTATATCTTCAAAATTGGCGAGTGTCTTTGGTATTACACCGGGCTCCTCCACCACTTTATACTTAATTTTATCGATCTTGAGCTTTATTTTGGCGATATCTCGTTCATTCTTCGTTATAATTGCTTTTTGAATGGAATAACCGCTGTTGTATGCATGGTATTTACTGTTTATACTGTTTATCAGGCCAGTTGCCATCTTCACGCTATCAGGCTGCCTCGATGCCTTAAAGATCTTTGGACCTGCATCATCCAGGATATCGCGTTTTAATATGCCTGGATCTTTCACCATTGAAACATTAAAGTTCTTTCTCATACCCGATGAAAGATCGGCATCCATCGGTTTCATCTCGCCTGCAGGCATTGATTTAGCAACTGGAAGGTTAAGAGTGGCAGGTTGAGTCTCTAATTTCAGATCCATGAATTGTTTTGCTACTTCCAGATCCTTCTTCATCGCAGATTCGAGAAGTTTGTATTCACCTTCAAGCATCCGCAGTCTTTCCACTTCCAGCTCTGGCAGGGTAGCGATATCGATGGGAACAAGTTTTTTCGTGACAAAGAGCTTCTTTATCTGTTCCAGGATTTCCTGGGATTCTACCAGATTGTCGTCGACCGAATCCAGTATATCCTCGATCTTTGGCTGTTCTATCGTATTGAATCGCTCGATTACCTCTTTTACGTTATAAATTGTCGTCGGTAAAACGCCGGGTTCGTTATATAGAATCTCATGAATCTCTTTATCGATCTTTATCAGACTTGAGTTTATACCAAGGATTTTAAAGGCTTTATCTCTACCAGATTCACCAAGATCCCTCCATATCGTATTTGATCCGCCAAAGATCCATGACATCGGGCCTGTTACGACATTCTCGATTATCCACCTGTGGAGTGGGGCGCCATAAAAATCTGGTATATTAACGCCTGTTTCGGTCTTTATCTCTTCTCTAAGTTTCGCAATCTCACTTTTCAGTGATTTTCTTTCTTCAATTAAATCGTTCAAACGCTCTTTCTCCTCATCCCACAGATCAGACTCATCCCTGGCAGTCAGCCTCTCGATCACCAGCAGATCCTCTATCTCCTCTATTAAAGAATCAAGACCATCCCCCAGGGTTACAACAGTATCTCCGATCTTCGCGATCGTGAGTCCTATCTGTTCAGTAGCATTCTCCACATCATCGGCGATTCCTGTTACCTTCTTGTATCCGTTGTAAAGTGCCTTTCCAGCTGCATAGGCACCGCCAGTAACAACAGTTAATCCCCATTCCCACCACTTCATTTTTTACCACCTTTTCTTTAAAATACTTCCATAGGTTAAAAATTTTTGTATTAAGTGACTGTGCACTGATGTTTGAAAGCTCATCTTTGCCGCTGACTACAATTCATAGTTCTGTTGCAAAATAATGCGTTTAATGTGTTACACCCAATTACATTCCATCTCTCACACCGAATCCCCACCAATTAACAACTATTCCAGCTCATAAGCTTTTAATTGCCTGTACCAATCAGATATATCTTAACGCTATTTTTACCTCTACATCGCGAATCTGTTGTTTTAGCCCTGGCGGTACCTCACTCAGGTTCTTTCCTGGAGCATCTACTGTGAGACGAAGTCTGTTCATTGAATCTTAACCGATCACAGATGGAGCGGGATAAAGAAGATTGGCAATGTGGTAAATTTAATTCCCAGAATCGCTTACGGTACTGCTAACATAACCACTAAAAGAAAAGCATAATAACAAAAACATAAGAATAAGAGCTATGGTGGGATTATCGGACCATTGATAGAATCATACTGACAAATGTAAGATCTGTGAACCGTGAGCTGATAACAAAGGATGGGTACTTTGAGAGTTTTTTGGACATTATGGTATTGTGACGGTAGCAGGCAGTAATCAGTAATCTATTAATGATCAACAAATGATCAATAACAAAAAGAGCTGTTGAGGGTTGTGATACAAAAGTATAAGTACAGTAATGTCGAAGGGTATTATGGAGGTGATAGTATCGCAAGTATATGCCCGAGATGTGGGGAAGAAAAGGGGGCGGAGATAGGAGAGATAGAGCTTCCGATTGGTAAGACGCGCAGGCAGCCTGTTAGTATTAAACTCTGTGGTGGATGTGGACTGGTATTTTACGAGAGAATCGAGAAAGTAAAGGAGTTTGCCTGACTTATGTCTACTTATGTCTGAAATCATTTTTCATTTTCCATTTTTTGAAAACATCTCAATTTCAGCTGGTGGAAAGTATGAGGTGCAGATATCTTTATAAAGGATTTAATAAAAATGATATGTTGAATAGTCCCCAGAAAAACCAGAAAGGAGGTGTGTTTTCAGACGATTTCGGGAAAAAATGTGTGCTGTTGCAGAGCAAGATCCAGGAAAACAAGGATTGAAACAGATCTCTTAATCTATGTCTGAGAATGATTATAAGTTGCAGAGCAAGATCCAGGAAAACAAGGATTGAAACCATATTAGGCATTGACCCAGGCTATGCAAATGTGGGGTTGCAGAGCAAGATCCAGGAAAACAAGGATTGAAACCCACCAATAGAACCCCCAATCTTGCCTGCAATTGATAGTTGCAGAGCAAGATCCAGGAAAACAAGGATTGAAACGATGATAGTAAACTAACTATTTGTTGTATATACTCGTGTTGCAGAGCAAGATCCAGGAAAACAAGGATTGAAACATAATATCCGTCATATCGTCCTTAGTCCACCACAGGTTGCAGAGCAAGATCCAGGAAAACAAGGATTGAAACATCGAAAAATAAAAACTTGTTATTACTGTAATAAAGTTGCAGAGCAAGATCCAGGAAAACAAGGATTGAAACCTAAAGGGATCATTGTGAAAGGTGATGAGGTAACTTGTTGCAGAGCAAGATCCAGGAAAACAAGGATTGAAACTATTAGTTTCGTCACAAAAAAGGGGGTGAATGGAAGGTTGCAGAGCAAGATCCAGGAAAACAAGGATTGAAACTCCGGGATACATCCAGATTATATTGATAAGGATAGAGTTGCAGAGCAAGATCCAGGAAAACAAGGATTGAAACTATATGATACCTACCCATATACTACATAAGAACAAGTTGCAGAGCAAGATCCAGGAAAACAAGGATTGAAACATCACCTCTCTTTCAAGATTCCATAATGCTCTTCAATGGTTGCAGAGCAAGATCCAGGAAAACAAGGATTGAAACGAAGCATAAATCCTCACTTCGCAAAGGAGAAGGATGGTTGCAGAGCAAGATCCAGGAAAACAAGGATTGAAACTGGAACTCGATGAGATTGTGATACGGAATGCTGGAGGTTGCAGAGCAAGATCCAGGAAAACAAGGATTGAAACCAGCACGGCAGGTTCGACTCCTGCCCTCCTCATCGGGTTGCAGAGCAAGATCCAGGAAAACAAGGATTGAAACCTATTATTGCAGATTCTTCTGGTTTTACATCTTTTAGTTGCAGAGCAAGATCCAGGAAAACAAGGATTGAAACAGATCGTTAATATACTCAGGTGGGAGGAATATGTTGGTTGCAGAGCAAGATCCAGGAAAACAAGGATTGAAACTATGTGTTAGGAAAGAACTCCCTCTCGATTGCAGCCATGTTGCAGAGCAAGATCCAGGAAAACAAGGATTGAAACCAATGAACGTGGATTCATTCGTGTACGTCACAGTAAGTTGCAGAGCAAGATCCAGGAAAACAAGGATTGAAACATCATATCACGGGTGTGGTAAGCCCAGCCAATCAGGAATGTTGCAGAGCAAGATCCAGGAAAACAAGGATTGAAACGATGAATGCATGAACGGGGGCTTAGATGACTGAAAGTTGCAGAGCAAGATCCAGGAAAACAAGGATTGAAACTCATCATCCGTAACAGCACGAGCAAGCTCAAAATAGTTGCAGAGCAAGATCCAGGAAAACAAGGATTGAAACACTGTCGATGATACCACGATGCGGGTCGATATTCTACGGGTTGCAGAGCAAGATCCAGGAAAACAAGGATTGAAACCACCTATTTTGGGCGATATAGTTATAACAAGATAAGTTGCAGAGCAAGATCCAGGAAAACAAGGATTGAAACATGTTTGCCAATATACTCTAATAGTATTAGCATCTGGTTGCAGAGCAAGATCCAGGAAAACAAGGATTGAAACTGATCCAACATCAGACGATGGTAAGGCATACCTCAAGTTGCAGAGCAAGATCCAGGAAAACAAGGATTGAAACTATCGTTATCTGCTACCAAAGAAGCCACCGCAAGGTAGGTTGCAGAGCAAGATCCAGGAAAACAAGGATTGAAACTAACAGTATATACGATCTTGTTCAATGCTTTAGCAGGTTGCAGAGCAAGATCCAGGAAAACAAGGATTGAAACTAAAAACGAAGAAGAATGGAAACAAGAGGTTGAGGAGTTGCAGAGCAAGATCCAGGAAAACAAGGATTGAAACAAATAGAATATAAATATGATCCGACAGATCAAAAGCGGTTGCAGAGCAAGATCCAGGAAAACAAGGATTGAAACAGGATGATGTGAGTGTAGTATCTGGGAATGGTACGGTTGCAGAGCAAGATCCAGGAAAACAAGGATTGAAACTATACCCAACCCGTTTCCTTCTCGAATTTTTCAGAGGTTGCAGAGCAAGATCCAGGAAAACAAGGATTGAAACTTTGTTGTAGATGTAAAGGTTGTATCTATCACTGTTGTTGTAGAGCAAAAATGATTTCGGGATAGGACACATTTTTCATGGAGGATTTTATTAAATCCACTGAAAATCGAATTCTTTAACCTCAAGACCTCCATTGACAATCATTTTTACTGCGGATTTCCTGGGCTTATCAGCATATTCTGGAACTGTTCCATCCTCTTCCCAGTATACATGACCACTCTCATAATACATTTCGCATGTTGCAGAGATTTCATAAAGGTCTTCTTCCAGCTTTTTGATATAGTTCACCTTTACCTTACTGAGAGAATGAGATGATTCTGAACCCCACCAGACACCGTACCCTTGCAGCACTCTACTTTTATCTTTGAACTTCTCCTGGCTCATCTTTCCCATCTCAACTGCCCTGAAAAGCTCCATAAGCTCCTTTTCACCTTTTTCGAGTTCACGGTGTATCAGTTTCTCTATAACTCCTTCCGTAATCTTCTCCATTTTACATCGCCTCTCGTGTGTATCAAATCAAGGTCCCTGTTTACAGGATAAATCTCATTCAAACCTGAGATTGAAGATTTGTCAAGCAAAAAAGCATACATCTCTTCCTCTCTACCACTCAGCGATCCTTTGCAATCAATTTCTCCTTTGAGTTAAATTGGATTGGTTGAACAGGAAGGCGGTAAGAGCTCATCCCTCTTAGCTTTTCCATATCCATAGTATCCCTTATCAAAGATTATTGTGTCTCTATATATGGCTATTCTTCTCCTTTTAAGCTCTTCTAAGATCTCCTCATAGATCTCAGCATCGTTGAACGATCTCTGATGATGAACCGGTTCATGTCCAGCGACAGGTCGGGAGAATCCACGCTTAGTACATCAGGATTTAGAATGCACTTTTATTATCCGGGAAAAGTATAACTGAGTATTCTGATTTACCCCTTCCTCCACCGGTCAAAGCTTAAACCAGACCCTCTCATGAATAATAAATGCCACTGACGCCGGTCTCCTTCTCAATCCCCATCCATCACCCCTGTTTTTCTCTTCCTGATCCGTAATCTGACGATGGCTTACGCTAAGTCGCCTCCCGGCGCCTTATCGTGGAGAGATGATAGAGATTGAAGGAAAATGCGGTGAATATTATCTTCACGCAGGCTTTCCAAAGTCTGCACGCAAAAGCCCATCTTTGATAGGGCAATTCCGATCAAAGATCGGAAATATCCAGCCGAAGGCTGGAAAACTCGCTCAGAACGAGCGAATGGTTCTACCGCAGATGCCTTTGATAAAGGCATTGCGAAAGGAGCACCTCAAAGAGGTGCTCAAGTCCAACCGAAGGTTGGACATGGGTGTATGAGGCGTGCTTTACGCCTCATGCTGAAAGCATCCCAGTTAATCAGTGGATCTATTTGTGCAAGCCTGTCACCAAGACGTTCAACCTTTGCATACTCTTCATTCAACAAATAATCGATTAGGGACTTCATAATTATTATATTAGGAAAAGAGATTAATAATGCTTTCGGTTTTGGTTAAAAAGATTTTTTAGTGGTTTGTTGTGTTTGGTAGGGTTAACGGCAAGGGATTTTTCAAAATTCTCTAAAGTACTATTACTTACAATATTCCCAGAGATCTTGCTATTTGTAGCACAACCTTCCCTATTGAAAGGATAATACCTTTTACCACTCCAACGGCTTCAATTTTAATAGCCCCACTATCAAGAGCATCTAAGAATGTATCAACTGGTTTTTGCGAGTTCATTATGCTACGCATGGTATCTTCATCTGTTTTTACTACAATTGTTGGATTTACTTCGGGGCTCCAACCAACGACAGCTTGAAGTATTATCCTTGCATCCAAAGAGGTAACTTTGCCATCTTCATCCACATCAATGCTCTCGTGAGTCTGCATTTTACCAACAGACATTTTTAAAGCACACAATGCATCTAAAGCAGTCAAATCATCATCTTTATTGCAATCGCCTTTGCCGGGAGCTATCTCAGTTCCTACCTTCCCAAATTCGATAACCCTTGCTTCCTTCGTTACTGCTTTTACTTCCAATTTACTGCCGTCGTTTAAATCTATAATACCATGTATCTCCTCATTTCCGAGCAGGCTTTTTATAACACCTGGAACTCTATCTACATTCTGATTATAAACCAGAACCTTCTGATTCATTTCGTTGAAAAGGTCTGCACTCGCTGGACTTATTACGAGGATAAAAAGTAGAAATAAAATAAAAATTGTTTTTTTCATTTCATTTCTTCCTCTCTCATTACCTTCTCTTGATTACGAATAACGCGATGATTATCGCCGTTATTGCCATTATCGCCGTGCTCGCATCTCCGGACTTTGGTGCACCCTCCTCAGTAACACTAAACGTCCCGCTCTCTGTGGTTGTGATTACTTCAACCAGCTCAACGTTGTTTACCGAAACTGTCTCCAGAGTCAGAGGACTCGTAGAGCCGACATCGCCTATCACCTCAAAGGAGATGGTTGCAACTGCGCCGTCACCATTTATTCCGGATGAATCTGCCAGCGCTATTATAACTTCTCCTTCCCTCGCCGTATTAGCTTCGATAAGCGCGTTTTTACCGAGTTCACCAGCCTCCACAGCTACAGCTCGCAAAACTTGACCATCATACTTCAAAACAATATCTATACTTCCTACATCTGATGCGGCTTCAAGAATAATAGGCACCTTTGCGATGTCCCCTTTTGCACCCGTTTCATCACTCACGCTGACAGTCAAACCCGCTGCCGAAGTGAGAGATACGAGGCAAAGCAAGCATAGCAAACCAACCAGCAACACCAACATTTTTTTCACTCTATCACCTCCTATTTTCATTTCTTTTCTATTCTTCTCCTACGGCGATTTTCAAAATTTTCTGGGCATCAAGCGATGTTACACTCCCATCTCCATTCATATCCATAGCCAGGTCTTCTGGTATCTTTCCGACAGCCATTTGAAGTGCGTAGAGCGCATCTAACGCTGTAAACCCGCCATCACCGTCGCCGTCACCTCTACTTTCCTCCATGCTTATTACTTTGAACATACCGTCATTGGTTGGAACCTCCAGAGTTTCGTAATCTTCAGCCTTATTTGCTGCAATTGCAACAATTGTTAGGGGGGATGATGAACCCTCAGCACCAATCACATTGAACTTGAGATGGGCAATAGAGCCATCCTCACTGAATCCCTCCTCGTCAGCCAAACTTATCTTTATCGTTCCATCCAGAATATTGTAATCGAAGAGAGACTTAGTTGTTAAGCTTCCTTTGATGACTTCTTTTGCATCTAAAACTGAAGGGTCATAGCTTAGGGTTATATCCATGTTTCCGATTTTTTCTTTAATCCCTCTCAACGTGAGCGGGATTTGAACTGTGCTTCCGCTCGATTTGCTGCGGGATTCGAAGGTTAGACCTAAGACGTATGCCTCTTTTATAGGCTGAAGGTCAAATTCATGTTCAAGGAAGTGGTTTTCATCTGTGGATTTCGAAATTAAATCAAAGTATTCCTCAGATTCAATTTTAAGGGGTTTTTCTGCCACGTAGTTTTCGGATATTGGGGTAATTGTGACTGTGGTCTTATATTCAGGTGGCGGGAAGGAGATGTACAGCAGCCCTTCAGGAGAGCTAGTCATGTATTCGTAGTTGTAATAGCTATATTCTGGTTCGAATTCAACTTTGACTAGGAATTCTTGTGTCTCCTCATTTTTTACGAGGATATAAGAATTCTTCACTATCGGTCCAATCTGTCTACCCACTTTAGTCGGTGTACCGAACATGAGGTAGTTACTCGCCGTGCCGACTACATCCTCGTTGGCAGTATATACCTGCCCGCCTGGAAACTTATGGCCATGTCCTAGGTCAACAAAGGGTTCATTGGCATCACGAACTCCATTGTTATTTTTATCATGGTAGGGTTCACCACAGAAATAAATTCTCTCCAGTTCTCCCTCCATGGTTACGTTCTCGTACATTACTGGTCCATCATATGAACCATTACCACTTTCTTTATCCCGGAAGAAACCATGGGCGATGAACAGGTTATCTATTTTCTGTTTATCTGCAGGATACGTCTTTGTTAGCACAATGTACAAATTCCAGACGTTAATGCAGTTGGAGCTTTTGAGAATGGACCACATATCTTGAAGAGAAAGGTTACATTCATCATAAACCTTGTTCTGACTGGGGAAATGCTTATCATCTAATCTCTCCGGATGTTTCGGATTTTTGACATCATAGAGATCCCATAGCAAAGAGGCTACTGCAATGTCTTCCCTGTTTATATTGCCCTCCATGAGCCACGCCTTGTAATTAACTTCAAAGTTTTTGCCTCCCATTACACTACTGGGTTCAGCAAATCTTGAGATTATATATGACTTGTATTCATACATTAGCAATGCCATAAAGTCAGCTTCACCTTCACATAACGAGTCGTGTGTAGTCGGATTCATCATCCCCCCATGATTGATTACTTGATAGGAAATATCGCGGAGATACTCCTTATGACAAAACATTATGTGATGTCCAAACTCGTGGAACTCAGTATAGGGAGATAGGAAACCCGAATCCTGATTGGGCCAGAGTTTAACATAATTTGGCCCCAAAATTATTTGTCGAGTAGTTGGATCGTAACAGGCAGAATTTTCTTCAGAATGGCTCTTACACTCTGTCTTGGCGTTTGGGTTGTTGGCGTGGATTGAAACATTGTGGATGTCTGTTTTGAGTTTTTCTAATGCAAACGCCACGGCGTCCTCAAAAATGATATATTCTTTAACCAATCCTGAAAGTACTGAACTGCTGCTCCCTGAGCGATACCCTGAAGTAATGGAATTTTTATCGAAAATAAAGTCGATTCCATTCCTCAAGTCTTCATCTGTTATCCTACACGTTTTCTCAATATAAACAGGATCTGAAGGGTTTGTACTTTGTTTGTCAAATATTTTAATGTAGTTCTTTCCGTTGACCTCATCTTCGAGATAAAGTGTTAATGTAATCTGGTCATCCATCTCAACTTCTGCATCAAACTCAAAGAAGCCACCATCGTCAGTGTAGTCTTTATATATATTCCCATTATGTTTGAGCTCCACTTTAGCATTGCGAAGGCCCCCATATGGATATCTGCGCGTTTTATCATCCAAAAAAGCTCTTCCAAATATTCTCTTCTTATTTTTTTCATCTATAACTGCTTTAGCACATTCTTCCAGTTTATAGAATCTCTGTTGCGCATCATTTTTATCCTTAACATACCTGACACCGACCGTGATCACGTATATTTCCTTATAGAGGATCGTTCCACGGATTGACCAGTCAGTTGAATATTTTACTTTACTATGAGTGGGGTTTACGTCGTGTGTAAAATAAACAAATCTATCGCCATCCCCATCTTTACCCTCAAGTATTTCAGGACCCCTTTCTTGTGGAATTTTCAGATAGCTGTCACGCTCTTTCTTAAATATTTTCTGAGCATCTCCAGTGGTACTCGTGGCATCTATTGCTAAGTAGTATTCAATTCCAGATACCCAATTACTCGATTTTCCTCTTTCATAAGCTTCCTTGTCAGAATGGACACAACATAAGTGATCAGTGTTGCTATACATCGTCGTCACCATAAAATCGTGTAATTTTATTCCCAACGCACTACATACAGGGCAATCCTCTTCTTTCCAAAATACGTAAGGGAAAAAACAGTATGCTCTTTTCCCTTCCTCATCTACACATTTACACTCATGAAAGGCGTCGTCTGTTAGACCAACGAGCTTCGCACCTTTAACTCCCTCCTTTTCAAATCTCTCTTTACAGCCATCCATTCTATTTTTACACCAATCCTGGCAAGGTAATCCATTTATTTTCAACGTTTCCGCTCCACTTTCTTCTACCATTTTATTACAGTATTCTTGGCAATCAAAAGTGGGTGTTGTTTGAGATTCTCCAGATTCTCCACCTGACACAACCCCAACTGCTGAAGTCAGTAAAACGGCTACGATAACTCCAAACACAAATATTTGACTTCTACCTTTCAAAAAATTAACAATGTTCATCACAGCATCTCCAACCCAGCAGCAACTCTCAGTATCTTCCTTGCATCAATGGATGAAACCTTTCCATCTTCACTAACATCCATAACCAAATCTTCAGCTCGCTTACCCACCGCCATCTGCAATGCGCAGAGTGCATCTGCAGCAGTTATCTTCCCATCTCCGTTACAATCTCCCCTGCATTCTTCAACACTTAATACTGTAAACAATCCATCCTGTGTGGGAATATCCATAGCTGCCAGATCTGCTGCCCTGTTTGCAGACAGGCTTACGATTTCCAATGGAGAGACCGAGCCCTCGTATCCAATCACGTTGAACTTCACGTAAGCAATAGAGCCATCCCCACTAAATCCCGCTTTATCAGCTAAGCTTATCTTTATCGTACCCCAGTCTATTAAATTGTACTCGAATAAAGAAGTTGTTGTTAAACCCCCTTTGATAACCTCTGTTGCTTCAAGAACAGAAGGGTCATAGCTCAGGGTTATGTCCATGTTTCCGATTTTATCCGTAACCCCTTTCAAAGTGAGGGGTATTTGAACCGTGCTGCCACTCGATTTGCTGCGTGATTCGAAGATTAAGCCTGAGAATTCAGGTGGTGTAACGGAAGGTGCAGACGTTGGAGCTGGTGTGATTTCACCAATTGGTAAAATAGTGTCAGCCACCACCACTGTCTTACTGGCGTCCATGGCACCTATACGCACCGTCATCCGATCCAACTCATCAATTTTGCCACCCGGCTGACCTTCGGTGCTGAAAACGCCATCATCAGCGGTCTGGTCTGGCGGAGAACCGTCGTCATGTACGTCGTAGTAAAAGTAGACAGGCAGATTCGCATTACCGCTCTCCAGCACGCCATCAAGGAGTGCGTCGGTGCTGGTACGCTCAATATCTGCCAGACCCTGCGGGTCGCTGATCTGAGAGGTAAGGATGATTCTGGCATTGGGATCCTTGGGCATGGAGGTAGGGTCGAAGGCGATGTTATGGATGGTGGGAGCGTCGGACACGGCATCCGTGTCATTGAGGTAGCCGACATACAAAGCCTCCTTGAAGGGCCAGCTGCTATACTGGAAGACAAAAGCAACCCGGCGCCCATCATTGCTGATGGATGCGCTTCCGGTGACCGCAAGGGTGATGGCTGCTACATTCCACCCAGGGAAGACATCAAGTCGCCCTGAGCCATCGGTATTGGTCAACCTGCCCCCATTGGCATCAGAATCAGCATAGAACATCTTCGTGCCGTCGTAGGTCATGTCCAGCCCTCCGAAGTTTGCCCCATAAGTTTCCAGCACGGTTTTGGCGCTACCGTCGGAACGTATGGAATACCATTTTCCCCCCGAGGCGAACACGATAGTCGTACCATCCCCGCTGATGCCCATGTGAGTCTTGTAGACGTTGCCTATATCGTTGGTCAGTTGGCGGTAGCCACTTCCATCCAGGACGAACAACTCCTCCTTGGAGCTGATGCCATAGTAGTTGGTGGGGTCCACGAAGCCCTGAGACCTAAAGACGATGGTGCTGGCGTCAGCCGAGATGGCGAAGTCTCCCACCTTCCAGGCATTTTCTCCATTTGAGTCTACACGGGGTACTTCTGTGTCCTCGATGACCTTCTCTGGCGCACCACCGTTGTGCCTTATTCGCCATAAATCATCAGTATCCACAAAATAGACGTATTCCCCATCGGCCGTGGTCTGCGGGTGGTCGCACCTGTCGATCTCCGGGTAGTCAGCAACGTCAAAGATTTTGGTGACTGTGCTGTCTTGGACCTTATACAACTGGTGGTTATGTGCGCCAATACCCGCCTGGAAGAAACCCCGGGAGCCATCCTCATCAATGGTCACCCACCCAATCCCCCGTCCACCGAGATCTGGTAGATTGAGTTGGGTTAGGCCTGTGCCGTCGGCGTTCACCATGTACAGGATGGGGTCGCCGGTGGTGGCGTCCGTACCGCCAAAGATCAGCCTGTTACCGTCACCGCTCATAGCTACCGCGCCGATGTGAACATTGTGATTGTCAGTGTCCACCAACCGATCGTAAACGGCGTAGAACGTGAAGCCGCTTGGCGCAGATGTTGGAGCTGGACCAAAATAACTTTGCCCACAAACCGGAACCACGCTCATAACCAAAAAAGCTAAAACGAATAATTTCAATACAATCCTTTTATCGCGCTTTTTTACCATGCCTCCTCCCAGCGCTGCATTCAGCCCATACAGCCCCTACTTTACACGTTCTTTCATTCATCAAAACGTTTAATAGGACGGGAAAATATAAAAGCTTTTCGAATTTTGGGTATCGTTGTAGTATCCCAAATTATATTTACACCTTCTCATCCCACCACCCCCTTCCAAACCACATAATCGTCTGACGAGGGAGCTTATACAAGAACACATTGATTGGTTCATCCCAGTCCAAGCTCCTTAAATTTATGACTTTCAGAATCCCTATCTCTTGCAGGAACGAACTGAGTCCCGTGATCGGTAAGTATCTCATCTGGAATGCCATATTCAGTGAATCCTTCTCTGAGTACCTTAATCGTGTTCTCTGTAGTAGCATCGTTACCTGGAAGAATTCTGCTATCTTTGTTATCGTTTTTCCTTTAAGCCACTGTTTCACTATTCTTGCCATATCTTTGTTCGTTAGTTTCCTCACGTGGTAATCTTGTTGTAGTGTAAAGTTATTTCAGGATACTACAAATTTTTGGGTATCACAGGAAGTAGAGCTTTTTTTGAGGGTGAAAATTCACAGTCATTACAACTATGATCGAATAGGCATACTCTTTGTAAGAAAATCACGACAATGGTGGAATTCTTCTCATCCTTCTACTGCTTCTAACTTTCAAAACCCAACCATTTACTTCACGTCTTTAGTTGAATAGCCCATCGAAGATAGATCTGTTGCCGCGTGAACTTTTGAAAAACCCACCTATGAATATATTTCCACCTTCAGCATACTTAGGAACAAAAAAGCATGCAACACAAACTTTTTTATACATTACGGAGTTAGCTCTTAGTGTGGAGATTTATTCTTCTCGTCTTTTTCAACATTCAGGTAACAGTAAGGAGGTGGATGAATGGAAAAGGAAGAAGAGACGGTGGCATGTGCGTTGACCGCGGCGACACCACCAGAGACATGTCCGAATTGTGGAGAAAAGTGTAATTATGCCGGTATCTAATATGAAAGAAGCTATTTTATATGAGAAGCTTGCAGATAAGAAGGTCAAATGCCACCTCTGCAACCATTTCTGTACCATAGCCGAGAATAAGCGAGGAATCTGTTCTGTCAGAGAAAACAGAGACGGCGTGCTGTATAGCCTGGTGTATGGCAAGCTTGTTGCAAGCGGTGTTGATCCGATCGAGAAGAAGCCTTTGTTCAATTTCCTTCCTGGTACAAAATCTTTTTCGATAGCGACCGCTGGATGCAATTTCAGATGCCTCTGGTGCCAGAACTGGGAGATCAGTCAAATCGCCAGAACCAGCAAGGATATACCTGGTCGGGATACAGCACCAGCGGATGTGGTGGCATTGGCGATCCAGCAGGATTGCAGGACGATTGCGTACACGTACACCGAGCCGACGATCTTCATGGATTTTGCAATCGATGTGATGAAACTCGCGCATAAATCGGGTATCAAGAACGTCTTTGTTACAAACGGATACACGAGCGAGGAGGCTCTTCGAGAGATTGCTCCCTATCTTGATGCGGGTAACATCGATCTCAAAGCCTTCAAAGATGAGACCTACAGGAAGATGTGTGGTGCAAAGCTTGAGCCAGTTCTTGAGACGATCAGGTTGTACAAAAAGTTGGGCATCTGGCTGGAGACGACAACGCTCGTGGTGCCGACCGTCAATGACAGTGAGGATGAACTGAGACATATAGCACGATTTATCGCAGACGTTGGCGTGGAAATTCCATGGCATATCAGCCAGTTCTATCCCACGTACAAATTCCTTGATGCACCTCCAACTCCTATCTCGACGTTGCACCGTGCAAGGGAGATTGGTATCGAAGAAGGTTTGAGGTACGTATATGAAGGAAATGTTCCAGGCACGGGAGATGAGAATACTTACTGCTACAGATGCAAAGAACTCCTGATTGAACGGTATGGGTTCAAGATCCTCGAGAATCGAATCGAAAACGGGCGATGTTTCAATTGTAAGGCGGAGATCGATGGGTTGTTCTGAGATAAAGTACCAACCTGCAAAGCATCTGTAAGGCATAAATTACTTCTTCTGCACTGGAACTTTAGCTGTAAAAATCCTTCACCTTAATGCAAAACTATAAACCCATCCACCATCAAATTTAATCTGTGAAATGGCTTGAGAGACTCTTTAACAAAGAAAAAATACCCTCCACTGTTACACTCGATGGGATTGATGCGTGGCTGATAGCTGCATCAAACTCACTATTTCCTGGTCTGGACACAAACGCAGATCGAGTCTATCGTGAGATCGATGCAGTTCGCGAAGCTCTTTTAAAAAAGACCTCGATGCTCAAGAACGCCGTCCCACAGGAAGATACGCCAGTTCCTGCCCAGATCAGGAAACTCGGGCTGGCAAATCGAGATAAGATGGTGAAACAGCTCAACTCGCTTGCCGAGAAGATAGTTATACCAGACAGGACCGATTATAAAACCGTCCTCTCTTTTTATAATTCAACCATCACCAGCCTTGAATCGTTTTCTGGCAGGTCAGCAAAGCATGCCTACTATGTCCGATCGCTCTTTCCTGATGAGGTCAACGAAGTTCTTGCAGAGGTCAATCACCTAAAAACAGCCATCAAACAGCTTATTGCTCCGATCAGAGGGAAGAAAGATCGTATTATGAACCTGGAGCAGGTGCCGGTGATCGCCAGCAGGATGCAGGATCTGAAAGCAAAGATTGTTCAGGAAAAGGCAGATCTTTCTGAGAAAAAAGAAGCTATCTCAGCACTGAAAAGCGAGATAGAAGAGAAAAAACGGAGATTATCTTTGATTGAAAAATCAGAAGAATGGAGACGGTCTGAAGAGCTTGAAAAGACTCTGCGTACGCTGGAAGAGGAACTTGATAGTCTTGAGACAGACGCCGGCCAACTGTTTGCGCCGATCAATAAAGTGCTCACCCTCCTGAAGAAGCAGGATGAGACAGGGCGCTGCAACCTTTCTTCAGAAGAGCGAGATGCACTATCCCTGATCCTCGAATCACCGATTAATGCACTTGATGGAGATATTACCAATCTTCTTCTTTCAGTAAAGAACGCCATCAATGAGGATGCCACGCTTCTGAAGGATCGAAAGCGAGATAAGTCGCTCAAATGTATAGATCAACTCCTGGAGACTGAACTATCCGCAATAAAAAAGCGGCGGGAGGTATTGCAGTCGAAAATTGAACGAACGAAACTTGAGCTTTCAGAGATCCAGATTCTGAAGGAGCATAAAGAGGTCAACGACTCGTTCATTGAATCCCAACGACGGCAAAACTCCCTGCAGGAAGAGGTGGAGCGTTCAGAGCGGTATCTCGTATCGCTTGAGGCAGAGATCAACGAGCAGAAGATTCTCTTATCGAAGGCGCTTGAGGGTGTTGCAGGCAAAGAAGTGGAGGTTGAAGTATGGTGAGGGGAGTTATGCTCCTTCTCTCCCAAAAAGAAACTTCTTGATGATTAAATCAAGAGAAGGTGTATCACGCAGCGCACCTGCATCTCCGTAATATGCAACCCGCCCGCTCACCAGGATATAGGCATAATCACTTATCAAAAGCGTATCTTTCACATTCTGCTCAACCAGGACAATCGTCAGATTGAGTTTATTCCTGAGTTCAGAGATCCGCTCCAGAACAATTGCCGAGAGTTTTGGTGAGAGATGGGCTGTTGGTTCATCGAGCATCAGGATCTTTGACTTTCTGATAAGGGCCGATCCGATCGCGAGAAACTGTCGTTCTCCACCGCTCAACGTACCAGCCTTCTTATGCATGTATCCTTCAAGTTCGGGGAATAGATCAAGCACAGCATCGATGCGATCTTCAACCTCACGCTTATCAAGGACATAACCTGCTATCTGAAGATTCTCGCTTACCGTAAGGTTCGAGAAAACATTATTGGTCTGTGGAAGATAGGCAATACCGAGTTTTGCTCTTTGATGGGCGGGCATTGAGGTCACATCCTGACCCTCATACCGCACACAGCCTGAGTAGATGGTGGCAAGCCCTGATAGTGCTTTCAGGAATGTACTTTTTCCACTTCCGTTTGGCCCAAGCACCGCGGTGATCATTCCGCGCTCGATCGATGCACTGAGATCGAATATTACCTGAAGTTCGCCGTATCCACAGTTGAGCAATTCTGTCTCAAGCACCAAGATACACCTCAATCACATCCGGATGTTCCAGAACCTCTTCACGCCCCTCGGCGATGATCCTGCCATCTGAGATCACATAGATATTATCCACATAGGGAAGAACGAGGTCCAATCTGTGCTCAATCAGAAGGAGTGTGATCCCCTGCTTTTTAAGATCTTTCAGATAATTGAGAAGCTTTTCTGCAAGCTGTGGTACAACCCCTGCGATTGGCTCGTCCATTATCAGGAGTTTCACATCCCGCATCAACGCCCTTCCAAGCTCAAGCAGCTTCAACTGTCCGCCACTCAGGTTTGAAGCAGGGTGATCCCACATCCCATCCAGTCCGAGAAACTCAAGCAGTTCGAATGCTCGCTCTGCAATTTCCTCCTCCTTTTTGAGCCAGTCTCGCCTGAAACTCCCCCAGATCGTATCTCCAGGACTTTTTTCAGCGACCATCAGATTTTCAAGTAGTGTCAATCGCCTGAGTGGTCTTGGTATCTGAAATGTTCGTGAGATTCCAAGATCATAGATACGATGGGGTGGGATTCCTGTGATATCCTCACCCTCGAAGATTATGTTCCCGGAATCTGGTTGACAGAACCCTGTTATCGTCTCAATCAACGTGCTCTTACCGCTCCCATTTGGACCGATGAGAAGCGTGATTCTGGCACGTTCAAGTGAGATTTTAACCCCATCGAGGGCTGTGACACCGTCAAAGTGCTTGCAGATTCCGTCGACCTTGAGCAACGTATCTTCATTCCCACTCGATCTCGTTTGATTCATACCTCCATAGTCCTGCACGAGTCCATGTACAATTTTCGACCCTGTAGATCGCATAATCACCTGATGCACGGTCATTGTACTCATCGAGTGCTATATACCCACTCACCGTCTTTTGATCATACTCGCCTTTGCTGAACTTCTCGGTAACCTCTGGGATGATTTCGGTCATTGCATCAGTGCTAAACGCGGCACCACTATCGCGAAGCTCTGCATAGGATAGTGCAAGTACCCATGCAGCATCATAGGCATTCAAACCGTACTGATACGCACTCCCGCCAAAACGGCTGCTGTATGTTGCGTTCAGGCTCTCAAACGCCTCACCTTTTGACTCAAAGAGTGTGCTGTAGAATCCAACTGCATCTGATTTTTCACAGACCTCTGTGATCTTATCGCTCTTCGCAGTACCGTCACATCCGACCCAGGTTACATCGAGAAGAACCGATCCATCATCGACCTGAGATAGCATCGTGAACGCCTCCTCATAGCTGAACATAACGATTGCGATCTCATCCAGCGTGTATCTTGCAGATAACTCATTCACATCCGTCTCAAGCGTTGCAATATACGGTGTGAAGTCGGCTGGGGCCGGGTCTGAATACTCAATCGAGTCTTTCACGCTTATACCATACGCCTCAAGCTCAGGGAGGATGTTATCGTTTAGACCCTTACCCCATGCGTTTCCAACATAAGCGATGCAGACTGCTTTTTTTCCAAGTTCGTCAAGCTCCTTTGCGATCGCCTTTGTCTGAAAAGTATCGAGTGCAACGAACCGATAGATATATCGCTTCTCCTCCGGCTCTGTGATACCGAGATTCTCAACTGCTGTTGTTGATGAAGGTGATATGATGATGATCCCGTTTGCAGTTACATATCCTGCGATCTGTTTTGTCTCACCGCTTCCCATGGGACCCACGATGAGCTTGATCCCCCTTCCATTGAGTGCTTCCACCTTCTGCTGTGTGATCGTGGGATCAACCTTTGTATCCTCTACATAGAGTTTTACACGATAAGGTTTTCCCCTGGCATCGAAGTAGTTGTTTATGTCCTCGGATGCGATCGTAACCGTATTTTTTATATCCTCGCCATAGGTTGTAAGCGGCCCTGAGAGATCAACGAGGACCCCAATCGGAATCTCTTCAGTTGGAGCTTCTTCGAGAGTACCGTCATCTCCTATGCACCCGGAAAGTGCAGTTATCACGATCAATACAGCTAATATAAATCCACTTGCCCTCATACTTTTTCGCTTTAATGCCAAGCTTTAAAAAGATTTCTGAATAAGAGGGGAGTGTATGATAATGGTGGTGGAAGGGGCGATCGTATACTCAAATCTGCTCATTCTTCTTGCAATAGGGCTCACCCTGACATACATCACAACAGGTGTTGCAAACTTTGCTCAGGGCTCATTTGCAGTATTTGGCTCCTATCTCACCCTCACAGCCCTCAGAATCTTTGATCTGCACCCATACCACTCGATTCCACTGGCATTCGTAGCCGGGGGTGTGCTCGGTGCAGGTGTCTACATAATCGTCCTCCGACCACTCATAAAACGCGGCGCAACCTCAGTCATCCTCATGATTGCAACACTCGCGCTCGATCTTGTGCTCTTTGGGATGATCGGGGCATATTCAGAGTTTCTCAGTGGTATAAGTGGAAAAAGTGCTGCAAAGTTCATCTTCACACCGCTTGACCACGATATCGCGGGTGTATCCGGGGTACTCGTCGTCTCTGCTCTTGTGATTATCCTGCTGATTGCATCCCTTCTGATTCTCCTCTATAAAACAAAGTTTGGGATAGCACTCAGAGCATCGATGGAGAATCCTGCACTTGCAGAGGTGATGGGCGTGAATCTTGAATATACCAGATTATTTGCATGGATGCTCTCAGGCGCACTCGCATCCACCGCAGGCTCGCTTCTACCATTCAGACAGGAGATCGTGCCTGCAACAGGTGCGATTATCATCGTATCAATCTTTGCAGCAAGCATCGTTGGGGGGATTGGAAATATCTTTGGTGCGGTCCTTGGAGGGTATGCAATAGGACTATCAGAGTCACTTATCACATACAGACTATCGTTAATTCTTGGATCGGGTATTTTGATCTACGGAAAGGTCATATCACTTGCAATACTTGTGTTAATGCTTCTTTTAGCTCCTCAGGGCATCGCAGGTATTAACTGGAGGAGGTGGTGGCGATCTCGTTTGAAGACATCATACTGAATATTCTGATCTGGTTCGGGCTCTACCTGATCGTATCACTGAGTCTGCACGTTGAATATGGACTCGGGGGCATCCCAAACTTTGGTAGGGCGCTTGCGGTTTTGATGGGTGCAATAGCGGCAGGAGCACTCGTCAACAGGATGCTTATGGCATTGCTTGGCATAAGTGGTGAGATAACAACAACAAGCGGCGTGATCAGGTCAACAATGAATAACCTGATGATGCAGAACCCGCTGATCGCACCTGCATTACTCCTGCTTATCCTGATTCTTGCAGCAATCATGGGTGCTGTTACAGGTGCGATCTTCATCCTCCCGAGTGCAAGGCTTTCTGAAGATTACCTCGCGATAACACTTCTTGCGATAAGTGAGGTGATGTTCATGGTTGCTTACTACAATCCCAATATAATAGGTGGTTATTATGGGGTATCAGTTCCTGACATATTTGCATGGGCACCCGCTGAGTGGAGGACGGTTCTCTTTGCGTCGCTTGTAATCGTGACAGCAGCTGTGATCTACATTCTCCTGGACAGGATCCTGACCTCACCCTACGGGCGACTTCTCAGAGCGATGCGCGAGGATGAGGAGGTTGTGAAGGCGTGTGGGCGGGAGGTCATGTGGATAAGAGTGCGTACAGTTGCACTTGGATCGGCTGTTGCAGCGATTGCAGGCGCTCTTTACTCGCTGTACACACTAAACGTCATTGCAACGAGTTTTGGCCGTGTTGAATGGACGTTCTACCCATTCCTTATGATTCTGCTTGGCGGGGCTGGTAACAGAAAAGGAATTCTGCTCGGGACTCTCTCTTTTGTCCTGATAAAGATACTTCTTACAACATACAAGTACGAGATCAGTGATCTTCTCCATCTACCATTTGAGACTGTATGGCTTGAATATATCATATTCGGGGTTATGATGCTTCTGATTCTCCTCTACAGACCAGAAGGACTTTTGAAAGAAGAACCGATCATGACCGAACCGATGAAGCGATGTGTTAATGAAGAGCATTAAGAAGTTTTATGTAACAGTGACCAGGAGTACAGTCTATGCAGTTTAAGGCAATCTGGAAGCTTACAAGGGCAGAACATGGCATCATGTATGCAGCAGCGGTGATTGTGGGTGCAATACTTGCAGGAGGAGGGCTTGCCGATGCATCGATCCTGTTTACTGGGACGCTTACAGCCATCCTCCTTGAAGCGGGAACTTTTGCCCTGAACGACTATTATGATTTTGAGGTTGACAGGAAGAACAATCGACTTGACAGACCCCTTGTAACAGGAAAAATCACGCCCAGAGAGGCTTTTCTGATTGGGTGGCTTTTAACCGCGCTTGGATTGATAGTTGCACTATTTCTGACCGTTCCCTGTATCATTCTTGCCTATCTTGCTGCGATCTTTGGCATTCTTTATGACATCAAGCTCAAGGAGACTGGTATCGGTGGAAATATCTATATAAGCATCACAATGGCGGTTCCGTTTATCTTCGGAGGTTTTCTGATAAAGTCTGAACTCGATCCGATCCTGCTGATTCTTGCATCCATTGCATTTCTGATCGGATTTGGGAGAGAAGTTATGAAAGGGATCGTTGATGTCGAAGGAGATGCGATAAGGGACGTTAAAACAATTGCGAGAAAATGGGGTGTTATTCGGGCAAAACAGGTCTCAATATTACTCTATTTTTTGGGGATCTCGATAAGTCCGCTCCCATTTCTTCTCAAGATCGATCCAGTCTACCACATGAACCTCGCTTATCTGATCCCGCTCCTTATAACCGATCTTCTCCTTCTCTATCTCTGCATCAGGTTACTAACTGCCGATAAGGAGACTGTCAATCAACTCCGTTCCCTATCTTTAATAGCGCTTCTCTTCGGTCTCATCGCATTTCTAACAGGCGCGATGATCAGGATTCCTTAAACCCCGTACATCCTGTAGTAGCCCATATAGTCTGCGATAATCGGCATCAGATCAACGCCATGTATGGCGCCAAGACCACCCTGGGCACAGGTGAGTTCATTGAATGCTTTAACCTGATCGGTTCGCACGCCCTCACCATGCATCAGTACCGGAACAGGATCGCTGCTGTGGCGCCTGATGGAAACCGGTGTTGAGTGGTCAGCAGTCAGTATGATATAGGCATCAATATCGATGATCCGTGCGATAAACTCACGGTCTATCCTTTCAATGAATTCTTTCTTACCTTTCCAGTCCCCGTCATGCCCTTTACTGTCTGTTGCTTTGATGTGAACAAAACCAAGATCATAGTCCTCGATGTGGGATAAAAGCGCATCTGCCTTTGCTCCAAGATCTGTGTCCGCCCTGCCTGTTGCACCCTCAACCTCAATGACATCCATTCCCAGATACTTTGCAACACCTTTGTAAAGCGCAGATCCTGCCACACAGAACCCGTCAAATCCAAAAGCGTCCTTTATACTCATAACCTGCCTGAATTCACCTGCTCCCCTTGTAAGAAGGACGTTTGCAGGGGTCTGAAATTCACTCAAAATATCGTGTGATCGCCGCACAAATTCATTCAGGAGTTTTGCGGTTCTTCTTGACTCATCTGTATCCTCAAGTGGGCCTGACTTAAGGACTTTTCCCATATCGTGTGGATCCACATCAGAGATCGCACCTGATAGCCCCTTTCCTCGCATAACCAGCGCGCAGCGATGTTCTGTCGTGTGCTTTACGATAAACCTGACACCATCAATCTTGATGTTAAGCGCCTCTGCGAGTTCGTCTGAACCGAATCGCCCTGCCCTTCGATCAAGAATTTCCCAGTTATTATCGATCGTTGCAAAGTTCGCCCTGAATGCGACGTCACCTTCTTTAAGTTCGATTCCTGCCCCAAGCGCCTCAAATGGCCCTCTACCAGGATAGTCTTCATAGGGATCGCCGCCAAGAATCGCAAGGTGCGCTGTATCACTTCCTGGGACAATCCCAGGTGATATCGAATGCATCAGTCCGCAGATACCATCTCCTGCTAACCGATCCATATTTGGTGTTTCTGCCTCTGAAAGCGGTGTCGAAGTCCCTCTGTCTGCAAGTCCATCGCAGATTACGAGCACAGCTTTCTTATACTCTGCCTCTTCGGTCATCTCTTATCACAACGGGCCGGAAGGGATTTGAACCCCTGGCCTACGGGTTAAGAGCCCGTCGCTCTGCCTAACTAAGCTACCGGCCCAGCCATATTGCCATATCTATGACCGTATCCCTGTTTATATATGTTACCGTCTTGTTACACAGATAGACCGTGAATATTAAGAAGATAAACGAAGTATCTATATTTGATATGATAAAAATCGCAGCCCTTGGCCCAGCAAACACATTCTCTGAACTTGCGGCAATAAAGTATGGTAAGACACTTGGTAGAGCGTTTAGTGTAGAGCTATACCCTACAATCGGGAAGGTGTTTGATGCGGTTGGTGCAAAGTGTTCATGTGCAGTTCTACCCATAGAGAATATGGCAGAGGGGTATGTTAGCGCCGTACTCGATCATCTGATCCATAGCGACCTTTTCATTGTGCATGAGTTGCTCTTACCTATACAGTTCACGTTTGCTGCCAACTGCAGTTCGCTTGATCAGGTAGAAAAGGTGTATGCCCAGTTTGTAACACAGGGACAGTGTGAGCGTTTTCTTGATAAGATGGGGGATATGGGTGTGAGCGTGATCACCACCCAGAGCAATGGAACATCACTGGAACAATTGCAGAAGAGAATCCCAAACGAGGCGGCCATTGTCCCATCTTTTGCTGTGAAACCTGGTGACTTTCCCCTCGTGATACCTGAGATCGCAGATCGTTCCAACAACCAGACCAGATTTATCACCATAGCATCGCATACGATTGCGTATGACCCTGCACGTAAATACAAGACAACGCTTCTTATTGTGGAGAGTGTTGACAGGCCGGGTATGCTGAGTGATATACTATCTTCATTTTCTATTCGGAACATCAATCTGGTGTCCATCATGTCTCGTCCAACAAAAGAGATGCTCGGACGGTACCACTTCTTCATAGATGTGGAAGGGCATGCCCAGGAAGCACGAATAAGGGAAGCACTCGCTGAAATCGAGAGAGAGAACACCATACGGATGCTCGGATCGTACGTCGTAGCCCAACAGGAAGGAGATCTCTAATAAGATGAATATGAAGTCGCTGAAGCCAGCATTATTCATTGATGATACGTCAAATCCCCACGTCTACATCGCTCACGGAGATGGGGCTTATGCAAACACGCGAGAGGTTCTATCGCAGATTGATCTATCGGTGGTCAGGGGTAAGCGTGTTCTCCTGAAACCCAATGCAGGGCGAATCGCCACTCCTGAATCAGGAATTACAACCAATCCACAGGTTGTGGCTGGGGCAATCGATGCATTTCTCGAGGCGGGAGCAGAAGTCGCTATCGGCGAGAGCCCAATAACAGGCGTCAAAACGATGGAAGCATTTGAAGCAACCGGGATTGCATCTGTTGCACGTGAACGTCGGTGTCCATTGATTGATATGGACGAGCGACAGCCCATTCACATGATCATCGAAGACGGTGTTGCAATACGGTCGCTCGAGGTCTGTGCCGATGTTGTTGAGCACGATGTTGTTGTCTCCATCCCTGTCATGAAGACACACATGCACACAGTCGTCTCGCTGGCTGTGAAAAATATGAAAGGATGCCTGTGGCGCCGCACAAAGGTTGATCTTCACATGCTACCTCAAATTGAAGATATCGATGAGAGACCTCTCAATATCGCAATCGCCGATATGTCCTCAGTTCTTCGTCCACATCTATCGATCATTGATGGCACCACAGGAATGGAAGGGCTTGGACCAAGTGCCGGGACGGCTAAAAAACTCGATCTTGTTGTGGCAGGGATAGATCCTTTCGCAGCAGATGCTGTTGCCTGCTCCCTGATGGGATTTGCCGCCGAAGATGTGCCACACCTGCGGATTGGCGCTATGCGTGGATATGGCGTGATCGATCTCTCGCGAATCCAGGTGAATCCTGATACATGGGATGAACTCTCCTCTCCTTTTGAGCCGCCTCCTGATAACTTATCGATACAGTTTCCGGGCGTCACCATACTTGATGAAATGTCGTGCAGCGCCTGCCAGTCCACACTTTTTGTCTTTCTGAATCGATACAGTGAGAAGATCTTTGATCTATTTCGGGGGCAGGAGAATAAAATCACCATCGCGATCGGGAAAGGACATGAATCTCTTCCAGATGGTACGCTCTGCATCGGTAACTGCACGATACAGCATAAGGATAAGGGTATTTTTGTACCAGGATGTCCACCTGTGGCAAGCCAGATCCTGAAAACAATCGCTGAAAGTAAGAAAAACCCCGAGTCTTCCGACATTATTTTATAGAATTACCCCGTGATAGATTTATATGCCGATCATAAGCTTGAATTACAGGGATTTAGAGGATCTCACAGGTCTCAACAGGGACGATGTGATCAGGAGGATTCCAATGATCGGGGCAGACATTGAGCGGATCGAGGACGATCATGTTGATGTTGAGTTCTTCCCAAACAGACCTGATCTCTTCAGTGTTGAGGGTGTTGCAAGGGCTATGAGAACTTTTATGGGTTCTGAGTCTGGCATAAAAGTGTATAACGTTGAGCCTTCAGACGTTATACTTGAGATCGACCCTTCCGTCAAGCCACTCCGTCCCTTCATCGTATGCGCTGTTGTAAGAGATCTTGATTTCACAATCCCTTCTTTCATTGAAGCATTGATGGGGCTCCAGGAACACCTTCACTGGGTGCTTGGGCGGGATAGAAAGCGTGTCTCTATTGGCGTGCATGACATCTCACGCGTGAAACCACCTTTTACCTATTTGGGCAAATCACCAGATTTTGCGTTTGTGCCACTTGATTACGACTACGAGATGACGATGGAGGAGATCCTGCATAAACATCCCAAAGG
The DNA here is from genome assembly GCA_001766815.1 of Candidatus Syntrophoarchaeum caldarius. Taxonomy (NCBI): domain Archaea; kingdom Methanobacteriati; phylum Halobacteriota; class Candidatus Syntropharchaeia; order Candidatus Syntropharchaeales; genus Candidatus Syntropharchaeum; species Candidatus Syntropharchaeum caldarium. Next base: position 48,994 of record LYOS01000001.1, on the reverse strand, counting down.
TATAAAATTTGCAAACATTCTTGAAGGTATGGATCAATATCCGCTGATCATCGATGCAAACGGGGATGTTTTATCCTTTCCGCCAATCATAAATGGTGAACTCACACGTGTTACCGAGAATACGCGGGATGTCTTCATCGATGTTACAGGGACAACTGATGCAGTTGAATTTGCCCTTAATATTCTTGCCACCGCCCTTATTGAACGTGGAGGAGATGCCAGATCTGTTGAACTTGTGGATCTTGAAACAGGCACGCGCACAACCACGCCAGACCTTACACCAGCACATATGTCCCTCTCGGTTAAAAAGGCTTCAAATCTTATTGGGATTAACTTGAGCGCTGATGACTGCAGAAATTCACTTGAGAGAATGGGTTTTGGAATTGAGAGGGTTGATGGCGAAAACATGGAAGTTTTAATACCAGCATATCGCCCAGATATACTGCATGATTTTGATCTCATCGAGGATATTGCCATAGGATATGGATACGATCGAATAACGCCCGAAATGCCAGTTACTCCAGGTGTTGGAAGCATCCATCCACTCGAGGTTACAAAATCGGCTATAAGAGACGTTTTAGTCGGGCTTGGATTCTATGAAGTTATGACCTTCACACTGACATCCCCACTCATACAGTTTGAACGAATGCGCTGGAGTTCATCTAACTCACATCTTTCGCTCATGCACCCAATAAACGAGGAACAAACGATATTAAGACCTTCAATTCTACCAAATCTCCTTGAGATACTCGCACTCAACAGGCACAGAGAACTTCCGCAGCAGGTCTTTGAGATTGGTGATGTCATCATTAACGAGCGGGATGAACTTCACCTTGCAGCGGTCTCGATCCATCATAGCGCAGATTTTGCCGAGGTTAGGTCGCTGGTGGATGCAGTAATTCACGAGCTCTGGAGTGGGCAGCCAATCCAGATTGTTCCTTCGAATAACAGTGCATTTATTGAAGGGAGAAGAGCAGATATTATATTGAACGATGAGATCGTCGGGTTCTTTGGCGAGTTTCATCCAGATGTGATCACCGCATTCGAACTTGAGTATCCAACCGTTGGATTTGAGATTAACGTATCTAAACTGGAGGAGTGATAACCTGCGAGATAAAGTTGCTGTTATAATTGGATCTGAGTCTGATATGCCGATCGCGATAGATGTTTGTAATGTACTGGAAGAGCATGAGATCAAATTCGATCTCCGGACGATTTCTGCACACAGAAACCCCGATGAACTTGATATCTACCTGAATGAACTCAGAAAAGAGGGGAGTGAGATCGGTGTTGTGATTGCAATTGCAGGGCTCTCCGCTGCACTGCCTGGTGTTATTGCTTCAAAGTGCGATCTACCCGTGATTGGTGTTCCTGTCTCAGCAAAGCTGATGGGTCTTGACTCGCTTCTATCAATGGTTCAAATGCCAAAAGGAGTACCCGTAGGAGTTGTTGGTATTGACAACGGCAAAAACGCGGCGCTACTTGCAATCCGGATATTGAAACTCTTTAAATAAAAATAAAAGGGAGGAAGAGAGGTTAACCCCCTCAGTATTCCATACCGCCCATGCCGCCACCCATACCGCTCATGTCTGGAGGCATGCCACCTGGAGACTGTCCGCCTGTGGATTTTGAACTTGCGATAACATCATCTATACGCAGGATCATAACCGCCGCTTCTGTCGCAGAACTTATTGCCTGTGTTTTGATCTTCAGAGGCTCGAAAACACCAGCATCTGCCATGTTGATGATCTTACCCTTCATCACATCAAGACCTGCGTTCTTGTCACCGGTCTCGTGTGCAGATCGGATCGCAACGAGCATATCGATCGGATCAAGACCTGCGTTCTCTGCAAGCGTTCTCGGAATGATCTCAAGTGATGCTGCAAACGCCTCGATCGCAAGCTGCTCACGTCCACCAATAGTTGATGCATAATCTCTGAGTCGCAGTGCAAGTTCTGTCTCAGGTGATCCACCACCGGCTATTACTTTCTTCTCCTCTATCGCAACGCCAACAACCCGCAGTGCATCATGCATACCGCGTTCGAGTTCATCAACCACATGCTCGGTACCGCCGCGCAGGATGAGTGTGACAGCTTTTGGATTCTGACACTTCTCAATGAAGATCATCTCGTCTCCGCCAATTTTGCGCTCCTCAACGAGACCAGCGCTTCCAAGGCTTGATGGTTCGAGTTCATCGACACTTGAGACAACCCTGCCACCAGTTGCGCGACCAAGTTTCTTCATGTCACTCTCTTTTACCCTTCTTACCCCGATAATGCCTGCCTTTGCCAGGAAGTGCTGTGCAATATCATCAATTCCTTTCTGACAGAAGAGTGCGGTCGCACCGGTCGCTTTAATCTTGTCGACCATATCTTTGAGCATATTTTCTTCTTCATCAAGGAAAAGCTTGAGCTGATCTGGTGATGTGATCTCAATCTTGGCATCAATCTCAGTCTTCTCAATCTCCAGCGGGCAGTTCAGGAGTGCGATCTTTGCGTTCTCAACCTTCTTTGGCATGTTTGGATGCGCCCGCTCTTTATCAATGACGATACCATCAATAAGTTCGGAGTCCTCGATGCCACCGCCCATCTTCTTCTCAACCTTGATATTCTCGATATCAACCGTTCCATCCTCTTCCACGATCGCGGTCACCGCATCCACTGCAAGATTTATGAGGCTGTCACGAGTTACATCGGTGCCTTTCCCTGTCATCGCTGTCTTTGCAACTTTGCGCAGTACCTCTTTGTCTTCTGGCGAGACTTCCTGTGCCACCTCGCTAAGCACATCATAAGATTTTTCTGCTGCAAGCCTGTATCCTGCTGCGATTACAGTTGGATGAATATCCTGTTCTAATAAGTCTTCCGCCTTTTTCAATAGCTCTCCCGCGAGCACAACCGCTGTGGTCGTACCGTCACCGACCTCGTCATCCTGGGTCTTTGCGATCTCGACCATCATCTTTGCTGCAGGATGCTCAATATCCATCTCCTTCAGAATTGTCGCACCATCATTTGTAATTACGACGTCACCGAGTGAGTCCACAAGCATCTTATCCATACCTTTTGGACCAAGCGTTGTTCGAACTGCACCTGCAACAGCTTTTGCTGCCATTATGTTGCGGTTCTGTGCTTCTCTACCTCTTGTACGCTCGGCACCTTCCTTCAATATCAATATTGGTGTTCCACCAAGTTGACCAGCCATATTCAAACTCCTCCATTTTTTTAGTTTTCTATGATTTATACTTCTATATAAAGCTTGTGGATGAACCAAGGTTCCCGACATACATAATATTTTCACCGGATCCTGCAGGCGCTGAAGTCGTTTTTAACATAAATGAATCGAAAATACCTGAGTTTTGCAGGAGAATAAATTAAAACGTGTGATAATATAAAATCCGACCTTGGGGTATAACATGGTGAAAGACTGGAAGCGATTAAACAGGAATCCAGTCCTCAATCTCTTCAAGTACCCTCCAGTCTCCTTTTACAAGCTCTTTTTCAATCTCAGCAAACCTCAGGAGGACATCGATAAACTTTGCTTCCTCCTCTTCACCCTCATAGCCCACAAGCGAATAGTAAATATAAATCGAGCCGCTTCTTGACTCAATTCCAAAATAATCCCCTTCAAAGAAACCTGAAAACTTGGAGATCAGTGGAACACACTTTTTTCGCACAGACGGTATGAAATGTCCGTTCGTACCAAATATTGCCCCTATCTCAGCACCTTCCAGATCAACCCACAGACCAATTGAATTTATATCATAATCCAGAGTTCCTGGGATATCGGTGAGCTTCTTGATCCTGAATATACAGAACGGTTCTTCGCCTTCCTCAATCACTCCATCCTCACGGTATGCTTCAATTATGATCTGGTTGGCAAAGACGATCTGAACAAAACTGTCGTACCCCCCTTCATCCTTCTGCATCAGTATCGATTCAACCTCCCACCCAAAGTAGGCCTCCACATCCTCCTTTACGCATCCGTCTGCGATGAGAATCTTCAGTTTTTGCAGGATATCCCCCATTCTCAGCATATCAAGTTTCCGGATCTCAATGACACCCCTCTTGATTGAAACTGTGATATCTGCTGTCGGCTGATCACAGGGATTGAGCGGTGAGAATTCCTTCATTGCCAGATCCAAAAGCTCTCTATATCGCTCGCGCTCTTCCCACTGATAACTGAAGAGTTGTTTCAGATACCGATCAGGCATGCCGAAGTAAGTATTGCCAAGTGGTGTGATAAAGACAACGATATACATCACGTGTTACTATTCATGCTAATATTTATCAGTTTGCACAGTCAAGGCTGACTAATGAGCTCTATTGGATCGCACAATATAATCGAACTCTTGAACTGTCTCAGATGCGGCAGGTGTCGCACTGTATGTCCAACGCTTGAATCAGAGGGCTGGGAGTCGATGGGGCCCAGAGGAAGGATTATGCTTGGTTTAAACTATCTTGAAAAGACAAAATGGATCGAAGGCACAGAAAAGAGCATCTACACATGCACAACCTGTCAGGCGTGCTCAAATATCTGCCCATCTGACGTCGAGGTTGAATCGATCGTTGAGAGTATGCGCCGGGCGTATCTGAAAGATTGCGTTGATAATAGACGGATCAACGAGATGTATGAGGCTATAAGCGTATTTGGAAATCCAATGAGCGATAAGAGATCGAGACGGGCGTGGCTTGAAGGGATTGATGGTATCTCACTTAAGAAGAGGTCTGATATTGTCTACTTTGTTGGATGTTTACCTTCCTATCGATCGGTTGATGTTGCGGCATCAACACTGAGGATTCTCTCTGATTATGGAATATCACTCCTTGATGATGAAAAATGCTGTGGTTCGCCACTCTTTCGGATGGGGATGAATCCACCAACTTTTGATTCAAACATCAGGCAGATTGAGGAGAGCGGGGCAGAGATTATCTTAACGAGCTGTGCTGGATGCTACAAGACACTCAAGAACGATTACGAGCTTGAATGTAAGGTTATTCACACAGCAGAGTTCTTCCACGAGCATCTTGACGAAATTGATCCTGGAAAGCTCGATCTCACCGTAACCTACCATGATCCATGCCATCTCGGGCGAGGAGGGGGGGTGATAGATGAGCCACGAGCGGTGATTGAGCGAATCTGTGGTTTAAGCGAGATGAAACGGAATCGGGAACTTTCAGGATGCTGTGGGGGCGGTGGTGGGGTTAGATCGGGATATCATGAACTCTCAACCTCGATTGCAGAAAGGAGGCTCGATGATCTACCACCTGATGTGGATCTGATCGTTACAGCCTGTCCATTGTGCCTCATCAACCTGGCTGATGTCGGTGGAAAGGTTATAGATCTCTCAGAGCTTATCGAGCGATCAAAAATGTGAGTTATCCTATAATGTAGAAGAAAGACGTTAAAGATATAAGATTGAAGAATGATCAATATAAATGGGTGAAAAATCATGCTAAACGAGGCAGAAACAAGAGCTAAGCTGATAGATCCAAAATTACATGAATCTGGATGGTCAGAAGATTTAATCCAACGTGAGTTAAAAATAACAGAAGGTCGGATTATAGATGAATATGGAAATAGAAAAGAAGGAGTAAAACCTGATTATATTCTATTTTTAGAGAGATACTTCCCGATAGCTGTTGTTGAGGCAAAAGAAGAGGCAAAACATCATGCGGCAGGAATCCAGCAGGCAAAAAGATATACGGGGATGCTAAATGTCCCATTCACATACTCAACAAATGGTCATAAAATTGAGGAATATGATTTCATAACCAAAAGGCAAACCACAATTGATAAGTTTCCATCTCCTCAGGAACTATGGAAGCGATATTCACTCTGGAAATTTAACAAACCACTTCCATTTGATAAAGATGAAAATCCACTTTTATACCCGTATAAGGTTGTTCAGAACAAGACCCCAAGATATTACCAGATTGCGGCAGTAAAGAACATTATAGAAGCTTTTCTGAACGGTAAAAAGCGTATTCTACTTACTATGGCGACCGGAACGGGTAAGACCTATGTTGCTTTTCAGGTAGCATGGAAGCTCTATAACACTAAGAAAATCAGAAGAGTACTTTATATTGCAGATAGAGTGATGTTAAGAGATCAAGCCTGTAATAAGTTCTTTGAGCCATTTGGTGGTGCAAGGGAGGTAATAAAAGAAGGGAAAGCTCCTAAAATCAGGGATATTTATTTTGCTACATATCAGACGCTCTATTCTGAGAAAAATGGAAAGAGGCTCTATCAGGAATATCCTCCTGACTTTTTTGATATGGTAATTATTGATGAGTGCCATAGATCAGGATATGGGCGATGGAAGGAGATTCTTGATCACTTTAAAGATGCGGTTCATTTTGGTATGACTGCCACACCAAAAAGTGATGATGATAACAGAGATACCTACGCTTATTTTGGTACGCCTGTTTATGTTTACAGCTTAGGACAGGGTATAGATGACGGATTTCTCTCTCCTTATAAGATTCATAAAATTTACGTGAATATTGATAAGAAAGGCGGAATATCTCTTACTGATGTAGCAAGCGAAGGTGCTGTTATTGATACTCCTGAAGAAACAGAGGTTAAGGAATTCTACTCGGTTGGAGAGTTTGAGAGAAGCATAATTCTACCTGATAGAACAGAAGCTATGACCAAGAAACTTGCTGAAATACTGAAGATTTACGGTCCAACAGAGAAAACAATCGTTTTCTGTGTGACAAAAGAACATGCCCTTGACGTTGTAAAGGTTCTGCAAAATGAATTAGCTTATGAAATTGCTTCAACCGGTGTAAATGCCGATGATTTTGTTGTTAGAATAGTTGATGAAGAACCAAACGCAATAGAGCTTGCTGAAAGGATGGCAGATTCTGAATATCAGATACCTGTTATTGCCGTGACTGTGGATCTATTAAGCACAGGAGTTGATATTCCTCCTGTGAAAAATATTGTTTTTATGAAGCCCATTGCATCAAAGGTACTGTTCAAGCAGATTATGGGTAGAGGGAGCAGGATAAGTGAGGATGCAAATAAATTCTATTTCAGAATAATAGACTTTGTAAATGCAACCCGTCTTTTGGATCCATGGGATTTACCACCCGAGGAATACATACCAGATATCCCAGAGGGGCCTTTTGATTACTTCATAAAGGGAAAAGTTGTGGATGAGGAGGATGGAACACCTATTGCTAATGCAAGAATAACAGCAAAATTGGGCGTCAATATGGTAAAACCGGCCAAAACTAATGAAAGTGGAGAATTCACTATTGATGGTTGCCCACATTCGCCAGTAAAAGTAAAAGTTGAAGCAAAGAACTATAAACTCAGGGAGGTAAGTGTAGATCCCATTCCATTTAAGGATAGGATAGCTGTTGTAATTGAATTAAAGAAGAGAAAACCTAAAGAGGGTAAAATAGTTGTTAAAGGTATCGGTGTTTACATCGAAGAAGAGCTATATGTTGAAGTAGAAGGTAAGAAACTGAATAAAGCGAGATATATTGAGTATGCCGGAGAAAATGTGAGGAAAAAGATTCTTACGCTTGATGATTTAAGAAAAATCTGGATAAATAAGGAGAGCAGAAAGAAATTCTTGGAAGATTTAAAGAAAAAGAGTATAAATCCAGAGTTAATAGCTCAGTTGCTTGATAGACCTGATGCAGATGCCTTTGATGTTATTGCTCATGTGGCTTTTGATGCTCCAATTCTGAGCAGAGATGATAGGGCTCAGGCATTGTTAAATGAAAAACAGCAATTTATTAACTCCTTCAATGAGACCGCCAAAGGGGTTTTACTGAACCTTATAGAAAAATACAAGATCGGTGGCATTGATGAGATCTCCCCAGAAGCTCTGGAATCCCCAGATATCCAGAAAATCGGTAAATTGAAGGAAATTATTGATTCCTTCGGTGGAATAGACAATCTCATACATACCCTTGAAGGCATTTCTCAAGGTCTCTATGAGGCTGGTGGTGTTAGATAATGGATAGGCAGCAATTAAAATCAAAGTTCAAGCAGGCCTGCGATTTGCTGAGAAACGAGATCGCATCAGTTAATTACATAGTCCAGTTATCATGGATGCTTTTCCTTAAACTCTATGATGAGCTGGAGGATGAAAGAGAGTTAAAGGCAGAGTTGAAGGGTGAAGAATATCAGAGGAACATCCCTCCCTCATACAGATGGAAAGACTGGATTCATAAAGACTGGAGAAGCGAAGAGCTTATAGATTTCATCAACAACAAGCTATTCCCTTTTCTTTCCAGATTGGATGGTGATGGTGAGAAAGAGTTAATTGCCACTATTTTCAGCGGTAAAGAAATCCAGAATTTTCTAAAAGATGGCTACAAATTGAGAGAAGTGGCTTTACTCCTTGATGAGTTGAAGTTCAGAACAAGAGAGGATATTTATGTCATTTCTGCACTTTACGAAGAACTCTTACCAGAAATTGGAGAAATGGGCAAATATGCAGGAGAGTATTACACTCCAAGACCTATTATAAGGTTGATGGTAAAGATTGTTAATCCCAGACTTGGTGAAAAAATTTTAGATCCATTCTTAGGCTCTTCTGGGTTCCTGATCGAAAGCTACAGCCACATTCTCAAGAGTATAGGAGTTTTTACAACAAAGGGAACGAAGATTTTACATGATATGTTCTATGGACAGGATAAGAAAGACATCCCTTACCTTATAGGAATAATGAACCTTCTTTTGCACGATCTCCCAACATCTCACATTTACAAGGTTGATACTTTTGCCGACGATATAAGAAAAATTCAGGAAAAAGAAAAAGTGGATATTATCCTTACAAATCCCCCATTTGGCGGAAAGTTTGATGAGAGGTTTAAGGTTAATTTCCCCGTCAAAAGTTCTAATACTGAGTTAATGGCTCTGCAGTATGTGATGAGAAAGATAAAGCAGGGTGGAAGGGTTGGAATCGTTGTTCCTGAAGGCGTCTTATCCAACACAACAGGACCTTTTGTCAGGGTTAGAAAAGAACTTCTTGAAAACTACAACGTCCATACAATTGTTTCCTTGCCCAAAGGAGTATTTACGGCATCTGGAAAAACACCTGTTAAAACCAACCTTCTGTTTTTCGACAAAACAGGACCAGCAGAGGAGATATGGTACTATGAGATTCAACCTCCAGAAGAGATGAAAAACTTTACCAAGACAAGACCAATGAGGGATGAAGACTGGCAGGACTGCTATGAAAAATGGCAGAACAGAGAGGTAAGCGAAAATTCATGGATTGTCAAGATTGATGGGATTGACGAAGAAACTTATGAACTAACGCCAAGAAATCCGAACAAGTTGAAGGAAAAAGAATACAGACCAGCAGGAGAGATTTTAGAGGATGTTTTGAGAGAGGAAAAAGAGGTTATGGAGTTGTTTGAGGAGTTGCAGGAGATTTTAAGATGAAATATCTTAAAGATAGAAAAAATGAATTAATTCGTGAATACAAAAAGAATGAGTGTAAGTTGTTAAAAATATTTGAGAATGACAAACAAAAAGAGAGATACTTGTCGGATTTAGCGGAAACAATAAAGCATATTTTAGAAGAATATTCACGAGTTAAAGAGGATACAATCACACTTCAAAAAATTCCTTTACTGTATGGTTTACTATCTATTGCATTAGAAGGGGGTATCAAATTATATTTTATTTCCAAACAATTTGAGTATTTTTTAGAGATGGACCCATCAAAGAGAACATTAGGTAACCTCAAGAAGAAGATGAGTAAAGATATTTTAAATGAGATTGGAGAAAAATTAGAGTATCTCATTTTTGTGAGAAACCATTTTGTCCATTTTCCTCTTTATTATACTTCTTTTTATAATGATGAAGAAATATTTTTGGATGTTATCCTATTTTTTGTGAAAAAAAGCGGATTCTCTGATTTTATACCTTCGGAACTTTCTAGATTTCGCGGTGATTCTTATGGTCAAAAATAAAAAACCGTGGGAATCCGAAGAAGTTGAGTGGAGGGAGTTAAAAGTTAAGGAATTTGTGGAAGAGGTGAAGTCAGGCTTTGCTTTATCTAAGCAAAAAAGAAGAAAGATAGGTGCTAATAATGGAATTCCGCAGTTAAGACCATACAATATAGCAAATTGGAATAAGATAAATTTTGATGAATTAACATATATACCTAAAAATATGCAAGAAGTTGAAAAATATTTTATCCAAGATGAAGATGTTCTATTTATAGTCCCCCGCAAAACTAAATCCACGATGGGATGAATTTTTCTATCCACGACTTAGCAAATGATAAGCTCTCTGCAAGCCTACTGAATGTTCTTTCGATTATCCTCCTCAGAACCTCTACGTTATCCACAAAAAGAATCGAGATGACTCTTTTGATGCTCTTCCATACAAACTCGATCGGATTGAGATCGGGCGAGTATGGTGGGAGGTAAACGAGATATATCCCGAGCTGCTCGGCCTCTTTTTTCACCCTATTCGATACGTGCGTGCTGAAGTTATCGAGTACCACGATAATCGCTTTGTAATCATCATTAACCGCCCGTATCGCCCTCAAAAAGTCAATGAAGCTCTCTATCTTTGAATTCTCAGGAAAAATTATCACCTCTTCTCCTCTAATCGGATAGAACCCCATCGCATTGGATCTCATCCTTGTGGTGTTTTTTTATATGCGGCTTACCAAAACTCCAGACCCTAACCGTATTGGCAGTATTTTGAGGAGAACTCTCATCTACAAACCCGATTGCTATTTCTTCCCTCTTGTATCCTTTCGTTTCAAGCTCACTCAAAGTTGCTTCCACTCGATCTTTCAAGATCTCTTCGGCGTTATCTGGTCTTCTATAGTCATGTTGATATGGCTTTGATAGTCTCATCCCCAGCTTATCCCTCAAAATGCGTCTAACCTGATCTTCTGATAGTTTCTTCATGAAGACCTCTTTGATGAGCACTGTTACCTCTTTTGTCGTCCAGTAATCCTTAGATTCCAGAATATTCCGTAGATCTTCGAGATCTTCGTCAGTGAGCTTGGGAGGTCTACCTCCTTTATTTGGGCTTGAAAGAAGCCCTTCGTATCCCAGATCATTCCACATCCTTATCCATGTGTAGCCAGTTGTAATATCGATACCGGTCGCCTCAACAGCTCTTTCAAAATACAGACAATCTTCTCCTGCAAACAGGAGAAAAGAGAGTTTTTGCTTCACCACTGGATCCTTCTCGCTCTTTAACAGTGACCCAACCTCTTCAAACTTCCTGATTGATATTCGTTCTCCCCTCACAGGAGGGAATGAGATGGGATAGTAGATAAAGTTTTGCAGGAGACTATAATAATACAAATAGTATCGAACTTGTAGGTAGAGCCGCTGTTTATAGAGAATTAAATGGAAATCATACTTATAGCAACCACATAACGAGAATAAGAGTAAAGAAACAAATCATAATACCTGATTTTTTGTCATGGTATCTCAATTATCTTTGGAGTAAAGGTTTTTTCTATCTGAAAGCCACAAAGTGGATTGGTCAAGCAGGCATATCAAATAAAAAACTTTTATCAATAAAACTCCCCCTCCCCTTCCGCAACGGCAAGTTAGATTTAGAAACTCAAAAGAAAATCGTTGAATACATTGAGGCAAACTTTTCAAGGATTGACAGAATTCTGGAGAAGAAAAAGAAAGAACTTGAAAAACTTGATGAACTCTGGGAAAGCGTTTTAGAGCAGGCATTTAAGCTGAAGGAGGGTGAGGAGTGGAGAGAGGTGAGGTTAAGGGAAGTATGTAGAATAAATCCAAAGAAGTCAGAGGTTAAGCAACTATTGGAACAAAATATTGAAGTTTCTTTTATTCCTATGGATTATGTTGATGATACTGAGGGTAAGATCGTGAGACAGAAAATAAGATCAATTCAGTCTGTTTATAAAGGATATACTTACTTTAAAGAGGGAGATGTGCTATTTGCGAAGATAACCCCATGTATGGAAAATGGAAAAAGTGCAATAGCCTGTAACTTAAAAAACAGAATAGGATTTGGATCAACGGAATTTCATGTTTTAAGACCAAAAGAGAGCATCTTGTCGGAATTTATTTTCTATTTCATCAGAAGGAAAAGATTTAGAAACTTAGCTAAACTCCATTTTACTGGGACAGTTGGACATAAAAGAGTTCCTAAAGAATTTTTAATCAATTCAAAAATCCCCCTCCCCTTCCACAACAACCATCCAGACCTTGAAAAGCAAAAAGAAATAGCAAACTACCTTGACAGTGTTTATGAAAAAATCAAGACCCTGAGAGAGAAAATCCAGAGGCAGATAAGCTTGCTTGAGGAGATGAAAGAAAGTATTTTGGATGAGGTGTTTACTATTAGGTAAGGAGGCTGAATATGAATTATCAATTAATAGCAATTCAGGTGGGAGATCTTTTAAAATACGATACAACTATCAATGATATTAATCGTGCTGCTGCATCCGTGTTTAGGTTTTCGAAAGAAGATTTCCCAAATGAATCTATTACATCGTCACGAGCTAAATTAATCCATGACTGGATACTTACCTTAGCTAAACAGAAAATGGACAATGATGAACGAAATGAGTTATTGAAAAAATTTTTACGGCTCATCACTCCTGCGGACAAAATAGCGGATGTGAAGAAAATTTTAAAAGAAGCTGGGGTGAATTTACATATAGATGACGCTTTAACTGAATTTTATTCCAGAAACTTTCATCATCTTATCCATCGGCACTGTCTAAACCTGTACAAGCAAAGAAACTATTTTCATGCAGTATTTGAGGCAGCAAAGGTTTATAACAAGATAGTCAAAGAGAAAGCGGAAAGTGAGAAGGACGGCTATGCTTTGATGATGGATGTATGGGGAATAAAAGGGGTATTAAAAGTTACTCGATGCGAGACAGAGACTGATAAGAATGTTCAAGAAGGACTTAAGTTTTTATCAGCAGGTTTGATGCAAGCAATCAGGAACCCAACGGCTCATGAACCTGCTCTTGATTGGCCTATATCAAAAGACGACTGTCTTGATCTGTTAAGTTTCATATCATTTTTGTTACGACAACTGGATAAAGCAGTTTATTACAAAGAATAAGATAGCAGCGACTTGAAAAGCAAAAGGAAATAGCAAACTATCTTGATTCTGTTTACGAAAAAATTAAAACCTTGAAAGAAAAAATTCAGTATCAGATAAATCAACTTGAGAAAATGAAAGAAAGTATTCTGGATGAGGTGTTTAATCATGGTGAGTCATAATATAAAAATCTCCCCACCAGGCCAAAACTCTCCAAAATACCTCCAGTTAATTCAATCAACAAGAAGTAACGCGAAAACCCGTCGTGGGATTGTATCATACCCCGTATTCCTGAGCGTCTGAATAACATCAATCCCGAGCGCTTCCATCGCAGGTCTCGCACGGTCTGGGTGTCTGCAGAGAAGATTTTCTTCCCCAAGCCATGCAACGCACCGATCACAGATCCTGCATCCACCAGCCTTGAGACCGAGTGCGAAGTTGTATCCAAGACTCATTGCTTCAAGCTCCATTCGCTCGATTAAAGCCTGTACCTGCTTCTGAACCTCATCCACTCTTTTTACATCCTCACCTGGAACTTCAAACTCAAAGAGAATTGCCCAGTTATAACGATTCAGGACTTTTGAGAAGACTTCAGGTGCTGGAACATAGGGCGGGCACATGAGTCCGCGTCTGTAGTTTGGACAACCAAACTGGCATTTGATTCGCGTCCGTTCATCGATCGCAATTTTTTCAACTGGTATTACTTTTGCCACCGTTGCACCGTAATCAACCGCCTTTGCAGCAAGTTCATCAAGAGCTTCTGGATGCATTAAAATCACCTTCTCACTTCGAGAGGTCAAGCATCCTCATAATTGGCTTGATCGCCTCTTTCTGTATCATTTCAGGGACCTTAACCTCAAAGATCTCTTCTCTTAAAGCTCGCTCAACCTTTTCAAGCGTGTGCATCTTCATCTGTGGGCATACAGCACTTTCTGAGACTGGATAAAATTTCTTATCCGGCATCTCCTTCTTCATTCTGTAGATTAGCCCAACTTCGGTGCCGATCAAAAACTCATCTGCATCTGAATGCTTGCAGTATTTAACCATCCCGCTTGTTGATGCAATTTGATCTGCCATATCCTGCACCTCTTCGACACACTCAGGATGAACAACAACTTCTGCCCCAGGATGAGCCTTCTTCGCCTTGATGAGATCTGAGAGCGTTATCTGATGGTGTGTTGGACACAGGCCATACGCTGGAACAGGGATTATCTTTTTATCCGTGTGTTTCCTGACATAATTTCCAAGGTTAATATCAGGGCCAAAAAGAATCGTATCTGACTCCATGGCGTTGACAATCCTATCCGCATTTGCAGATGTACAGATACAGTCTGCATGTACCTTTGCCTCTGCAAGGGTGTTCACATAGAGCACAACCTTTGCATCAGGATGAGCCTTCTTTGCTTCAATGAGATCCTCTACCATGAGCATCTGTGCCATCGGGCATATTGAACCGATATCAGGGATTAAGACCTTCTTATCCGGGTTTAAGATTGATGCGGTCTCTGCCATAAAATCCACACCGCAGAATACGATAACACTGGCATCTGTTGCTGATGCAGATCTTGCAAGCTCAAGCGAGTCGCCCACAACGTCAGCGATATCCTGGAGTTCTCCTCTCACGTAATTATGGGCAAGTATGATCGCGTTCTTCTCTTCTTTGAGGTTCGCAATCGATTCTATAATCTGCATAGACGTTAGATTGCATGAGGCGTTATAAAAATATCTGTACTGCAGTTTAGAGATATACTAAAAGAAAGAACCCGATCATGAAGATGATTGTTATCGCTGATGTGACATTTGCAGCCATGCTATAGTTCATACCATAATGGGCAGCGATTATTGTGGATCCAATCGCGGGTGGCATCATCGACTGAACGATAAGTGCGCCAGGTTCGATTTTTAGAAGGATAGCGAAGATGATGATGGTAAGTGGTGAGAGAAGAAACCTGAAGGTTGTAACATGTATGAGATCGCTTAAAAATTCTTCTATCGGTTTTTCAAATTTTATCGAAAGCCCGATGAAGAAGATTGCAAGGGTTATCGTGAAACCACCCAGTATATCGAGCGTTGATACAAGTCCATGTGGTATCGCTGGATTAAAGGATGCGATCAGAAATACGACCACCATTGTATAAAATCCGGGGAAGCGTTTCATACCATCAAGACCTTTTTTAATGTTGCCATCCTTGATGTAGATCGATGTGAAGACCCCGATGCTGTAGTGTATCAGTGTGCCAAACAATACATAGATCGAGGCATAATACATCCCTCCTTCACCAAAGAGGATGTAACAGACGGGAAGTCCAAGAAAACCTGCGTTTGGAAAGGCGTTTAAAAGCAGAAGGACTTCACCATCGCTTCGATCTCTCAATTTATGGTGAAGGATTGAGAGTGCAAGGATCGAGAAGATTGAGAGTACGGTTACCGCTGCAGCCAGCGAGAATTCAGTTCCGAGCTTCTGAGAGGAGAGAAGCGTTGATATGAGGAGTGATGGAATCCCAATATAAACCAGAAAGATTTTGATAAGCTTGGGCAACCAGAAGAGGTGGTCTCCTGCCATAATCCTCAGGCCAAGACCTGCTATAAAGAGCAGAAAGAAGCGTTCAACCTCGCCGATCATATCACGAACTCGCTATGGTGAGTTAATAGACTTTCCTTCCGATAAAGTTATATGATCCCGGTTTTATCCATTCCTCATAACAAGATGGAGAGAGATGTATATTAGAAACCCAGATCTGGTTTTGCTGCATGCGCCAGCAGTTTATGACTTTCGAGAGCGTCCATTAATGTTTGGGCCTATCGCAGATGGCGTCCCCTCATCCCCGTTATTTGAGATGTACCCGATTGGATTCTTCTCAATACTGGAACATCTCGAAAGAGGTGGGATGAAGGTAAGAATTGTCAATTTAGCCGCCAGAATGCTTGGAGATGCAAGTTTTAATCCTGAAAAAATGATACGGAAGCTCAAGCCAGCCGCTTTCGGGATCGATCTTCACTGGTTGGCACATGCGCATGGAAGTCTTGAGGTTGCAAAGGTATGCAAAAAATACCACCCCGAAACACCTGTAATCTTTGGCGGGCTTTCAGCAACCTACTTTCACGATGAGTTGATCCGCTATCCAGCAGTTGATTTTGTGATAAGAGGAGACTCTACCGAAGAACCGTTTTTGAGACTGATGAAGGTGATAACAGCCAGATCCAGCGAACATCTGGATGAGATCCCAAATCTTGTCTGGAAGGATAAGGACAGCGAGGTTCGTATAAATCCCTTCACCCATGTTCCATCCAGATTTAACGGCTGTGCAAACAACTACATATATGCTTTCAGGACGGCTCTCAGGTACATGGATATCCGGAGCCTGAGTCCATGGAAGAGTGGATCATCGCACTGGATGGACTATCCTATCACACCGATCATAACCTGTCGTGGCTGCATGCACAACTGCACGTTCTGCGGCGGATCGAAGAAGGCAGTTGCACACTATTGCAACCGAAATAAAGCATCATTTCGTGACCCAGAGATGATTGCAGAGGAGATACTGAAGATTACGGCATACACAAGGGCGCCGATATTTATCATCGGTGACCTGCTACAGTCAGGGAAGGAATATGCATACAAAGTACTTGAAGGGTTGCGGGAAAAAGAATTTGAGAACCACCTCGTCTTTGAACTTTTCACGTGTGCACCAGAAGAGTACTTCAAACTTGTAGGTGAATCGGTTAAAAATTTTAATTTTGAGATCTCTCCTGATACCCACGACGAAAAGATCAGATCCAGAGAAGGGAAGCACTACACAAACGCGCAGATCGAGGCAAACATCGAGTGGGCGATGGAACATGGTTGCAACCGGTTTGACCTGTTTTTTATGATCGGTCTCCCACTACAGGATTGTGAATCTGTGATGGATACAGTTGAGTGGTGTGGGGAGCTGATGGGACGATTTGGGAAGCGTGTGGTTCCTTTCATCCTCTCCTACTCACCCTTCCTTGATCCAGGCTCTATCGCTTATGAGAATGCCAGTGAGTACGGATACAGGATTCGTTTCAGGACGCTTGAAGAGTACAGGAAAGCAATGCTCTCACCAAGCTGGAAATATGCCCTCAACTATGAGACCGAATGGATGAGCCGCGATGAGATCGTTGACTGTACATACCGGGCTGGCATGCACCTCAACAGACTGAAGGCCGAGTATGGTGTGATCGATCAGGAGATATTCAGATCAACTGAGGAGCGGATAAAGCTTGCAATTGAGCTTACCCGTCGAATCGATGAAATAATGGAGTTAGATGATCAGAAGGAGAGACAGAAGGAGTTGAACGCACTTAAACCTGAACTCGACATGATGCTTGATTATGTGATCAATGAGAAAGTTCACATGGAATGGCCTGCCTCAAAGAAAAATCTTAAACTCTTCAATCTGGTAAAAGCTGCGATATCAGAGCTTTTCAGGTGGTGATCGCCCTGAATCTTTCTATGACAAACTCTCGATCGAGCGAGACCAGAAACCATCCGGCCCTTGGCCCTGACCTCCTCCCAAGAAGTGCAAGATAAATCCCTGCAAAGAGCTCCTTTGGCTTTATCCCGAGCCGCGTGGCGATCGCATAGATCTCCTGATGTACCATCTCAGCATCAAGATCTGCCTGCGTGAGAAAGTCCGCAAGTTCGTTGAGTCCCTCGCGCACGTTCTGTGGGATCTCTGAAGCTTCGGGTGGCACATCTTCCTGCAACTCAAACCTCAACGACTGGGGCGCAAACCGCTCAAGCCAGGATCTTGCGTACGCGCTGTATCGATCGATGATCTCAAGATCATCAAGTTTGTATCCACCCCGTTTTATCACCTCAAGCGCCTTCTCAGCGTCAAATCCCGCTATCTGTACGATATTGATGATGTGTCTGAACGGGATATCGATCCTCAGGCTTTTTTCAGTTGCTGAAAGCTCTTTCGACCGATCAGATGCAGGATCCAGCCGTTCATACTCATCGATTAAGTTAAGAAGCGGGAGAGCAGGATCAAGCTCAATGTGTTTCTCTGGCTTGACCCTTATCATAATATACTTCAGTATCTCAGGCGGGATACACGAGAGCATCTCAGAAACCGTTATTGCAACTCCTTTCGATGAGGACATCGAGCCTTTGCCTTTCAGGAGTACATGTTCAAACGGAATCGGGTATGGCGGTTCATAATTATAGATCTCCTTTGATAGGCGTATTCCAGAATCGTAAGAACTTCCAGCAGATGCATGATCCTTCCCGAACGGTTCTGCTGTCACGCCAAGAATTTCCCATCTTGCAGGCCAGTCAACCCGCCATGTGAGTTTTCCTCCACCTCTGATCGGAACCTCGCCTTCCTCTCCACACTGACATATATACCCAGCACGCATCTGCTGCGGATCAAAATCTGTAACCGTTGTCGTTGTGAGTCTGCCACACCTCTTGCATATCGGGTTGAAAGGACTCCAGTCGTGAGAGGTGACCTTTCCTGTGACTTCATCGATGATTGAAGCAATCCTGTCACGCATTCTGAGTGCTTTCAAAATTGCCTCATCATAATCGCCCTTTGCATACATCAGATCTGCACGGTAAACCTCAATCTCGATCTCAAGTTCATCGAGGGATTCAAGAAATGGTTGCAGAAAATGCTCTGCATAGTTTTTACAGCAGCCTTCAGGGTCAGGAATTGTCGAGATCGGAGATCCAACATACTCAGCGTAAGAATCAGGTAAAAAAGGATAAACCCGTCTCAGCGGATCGAATGTATCTGCCACATAGATGAGTCGTGCATCCTCTGCACCCCTGTCACGAAGCGCCCGGTAGATCGCGTCTGCTGTTATCACTTCTCTTAAGTTTCCGATATGAATTGGACCAGAAGGTGAGATCCCTGTTGCAACAACCTGCTTGCGCCCTGTCGCTATCAGCTCTTCTGCGATAACATCAGCCCAGTGAACCTTCTCGCCCCTTTCCACGATTTACACCCTCGGTATCGCTTCCATCAATCCATCACGGAGTGTTCTTCGGGTGTCAACTTCGGTGAGATCGATGCCGAGACTCACGATCGTCTCTGTCACATCAGCTCTCATGCCCGTGAATATAACCCTGCTGCCAAGAAGCTTTGCTGCACTTGCAGCTTTAATAAGATGCTGTGCCACATCCGCATCGATCGTGGGGATGCCACTCACATCGAGTATCACAACCTCTGCCTCATGTTTCACAATTTCATCAAGCAGAAGTTCCAGTACCTGATCTGCACGTTCGCTACCGATTCTGCCGATCAGAGGAACCATGAGCACTTTATCCCAGACCTCGATAACAGGGGTTGAGGCACGCATGATCTCATCGCTCAGTCTTTCCCGCTCTTCGATCGCTCGCTTCAAATCCGTAATATCAGCAATATACTCGATACCACCGATGATTTTACCTTCAGTATCCTTGATTGGTGCACCCGTGTACTGCACGACCATATCCTTCCCGTCATGTAAGGTTGTCTCACACACAACGGTACGGTCCTCAACCATCGCTTTTTTTACGCAACACCTCTCTGTCTTACAGTCTGGGTTTTGGACCATATCGTAGCATTTATTCTCCTTTGCATCCTCTGATGTTATTCCAAACATATTACTCCATGCCCGGTTTGTGAACTGTACATTAAAATCTGTGTCTATGACCATGATTGGGGTTGGAACATTGTTGAGATACTCAGCCCTCTTTCTGGCATCATCCAGTGCCGCTCGAAGCTCATCAATACGTGTCCCTGTGTGAAGAATAGCATATATCTCTCCTTTTTCATTCCTCAGCGGCCCACAGGTGTACTTGATTGGGTAAAGATCCTCACCCATCTTGACGTCGACCTCAAACTCAAACTCTTCTCCTTTTGCTGCCCTCTCATAGACTTCTTTCATCCTTCGCTGGACGTCTTCTGAGTACTCCCACCATGGCATCTGGTCAAACCTTATCCCGAGAACATCCTCAAGCTTGATCCCGAACTTCTCGATCGTGACAGCACTCGTGAACTGAAGTCTGCCCTCTGGGTCTGTCACCGCCATATACGTCGGCATATTGTCAAGGTATGCGACCTTCTGCTGAGCATCATCCAGTGCCGCTCGAAGCTCATCTATTCTGGTCCCAGTATGAAGGAGTGCATAGATATTGCCATTTTCATCCCTCAGCGGTTCACAGGTGTACTTGATCGGGTAAAGATCTTCACCCATCTTGACGTCGACCTCAAACTCAAACTCTTCCCCTTTTGCTGCTCTCTCATAGACTTCTTTCATCTTTTGCTGGATTTCCTCTGAGTACTCCCACCATGGCATCTGGTCAAACCTCATCCCGAGAACATCCTCAAGCTTGAACCCGAACTTCTCGATCGTGACAGCACTCGTGAACTGAAGTCTGCCCTCGGGGTCTGTCACCGCCATGTACGTCGGCATGTTATCGAGGTATGCGACCTTCTGCTGAGCATCTTCCAGTGCCTGTTTCTTCTCACTGATATCCCGTCCCTCTGGAATGAGATACTTGATATTTCCCTCTTCGTCATAGACTGGATGCATACTGAACTCGATCCACACCAGGGAGCCATCGGCTGCCTGCACCTGAATCTCATGGACGATCCGCTCACCACGTGCACATCTTTCTATATCTTCCTTGATCTGCTCCTGTGCCTCTCTGGAGTATGCCCACCAGTAAGCATCATAAAACTTCTTACCCTTCACGTCCTCAAGCGTTATCCCGGCGAGCTCAAGCGGCGTGTTGTTGGCAAAGATCAGTGTTCCATCCGGCTCAAGCACACCGACAAATGTGATCATATCATTCAGAAGCTTTGAGTAGAAAACTTCATCTTCTTCAGGTTTCATCCTCGCACCCAATTAGATAATCTCACAGGGTTGCTATATAAGCTTAATCACAGGAGATTACCTGTTTAGAAACCTTTATATAAGATCCTGAGATAATTGTCTTAAAATAGATTGGTAAGCTGATTTTCCTTATCATGTGAGGTGTCTTAATGGATGATATAGATGTAAAGAAGGGTACTACTACTGTTGGAGTGGTCTGTAAGGACGGGGTCGTACTTGGGAGTGAGAAGCGTGCAACGATGGGAAATTTCATCGCGAGTAAAACCGCAGATAAGATTTATCAGATCGACGATTTTGCCGCGATGACAACAGCAGGACTTGTGGGTGATGCACAGGCTCTTGTGCGGTTCATCAAGGTTGAAACAAGCCTGTACAAGATGCGAAGATCTGAGCCGATGACGATAAAGAGTATCGTAACACTGATGTCAAATATTCTGAATGGCAATCGATTCTTCCCTTACTACGTCCAGCTTCTCGTGGGCGGTATAGATTATGATGGGCCACATATTTACTCACTCGATGCAATGGGTGGTCTTTCCCTGGAAAAAGAAGCAGTCGCCACCGGATCAGGATCGCCGATCGCATATGGCATCCTTGAGGATCGCTACAGGAAAGAGATGGAGATTGATGAGGGTATTGAACTTGCTGTGCGTGCTCTCCATACAGCAATGAAACGCGATTCAGCGTCTGGTGAAGGGATAGATGTCGTTGCGATCCAGAAGAATAATTACAGCATAGTTGAGCCGAGTAAGATCGAAACGATCAGAAATACTCTTCCCTGATTATTTCCTTCTTAATTCTTACGTCTTGTTAATGGGGTTGCTTGAACGTGGCAGGGGACTTACTTAAAGATCTTAAAAGGCGAGTTGAGGCAATTATCCCGCAGGAAGTTAATGTCTCCTTTGTCGAGTTTGAAGGGCCGGAACTTGTTATATACACCGAGGACCCGAAGAAGTTTGCGGATAACGGCGATATAATTCGTAGCCTTGCAAAGGATCTCAGGAAGCGAATCGTTGTGAGACCAGATCCAAAGGTACTCATCGATCCAGAAAAGGCGCTGGAGGCGATCAACGAGATCGTTCCTGAAGAGGGTGGGATCAATGATGCTTACTTCGATCCTGACACAGGCGAGGTTTTGATCGAGGCGGACAAGCCAGGTCTTGTCATTGGAAAGTATGGTGAAACACTGCGGGAGATCTCAAGAAACATCGGATGGACACCTAAGGTCGTGAGGGCGCCGCCACTACATTCTGCAACTATAAAGAATATTCGGGATTATCTCAGGTCTGAGAAGGATAGCAGAAAGGAATTTCTGCGGCGTATTGGTCAGAAAATACACCGTGAGCCAAGCGCAAAGGATAACTGGATCAGAATCACTGCACTTGGTGGGTGCAGAGAAGTTGGACGTAGTTCATTCCTGCTTTCAACTGCTGAAACAAAGATATTGATCGATTGTGGTGTTAATATCGGATCTGATAACAACATCTCTCCTTATCTTTATATACCAGAGGTTTCGCCTATCGATAGTATCGATGCAGTCGTCCTGACCCATGCACATCTCGATCACGCAGGACTCGTTCCGCTGCTGTTCAAGTATGGCTATGACGGTCCGATCTACACCACTGCCCCGACACGTGATCTCATGGTTCTTTTGCAGCTTGATTACATCGATATTGCATCAAAGGAAGGTTCAAAGATTCCTTATAGCTCTGCCATTATCAGAGAAGCCCTCAAACACACGATAATTCTGAACTATGGCGAGGTGACTGATATCGCACCCGATGTTAAGCTGACACTTCATAACGCGGGCCACATACTTGGTTCCGCAGTGGCACACTTCCACATCGGGCAGGGGATGTATAACGTGGCTTTTACTGGGGATATCAAATATGAACGCACTCTGCTTTTTGATCCAACCGTGAACAATTTTCCGCGTATCGAAACACTCGTAATGGAGGCGACGTACGGAGGTAGACATGACTTCCAGCCATCGAGAAATGAAGCGGAATCCAAACTCCAGTCAACGATCAAGCGAACAATTGAACGTGGTGGCAAGGTTATAATTCCTGCATTTGCGGTCGGGAGGAGTCAGGAGGTAATGATTGTTCTTGAAGATACGGTTAGAAAAGGGATGCTCGAGAAGATACCTGTATACCTCGATGGAATGATCCTCGAAGCAACTGCAATCCATACTGCATATCCTGAATATCTCAACCAGAGCCTCAGAAATCTGATCTTCCACAAAGGTATGAACCCGTTCCTCTCCGATATATTTGTACAGGTGGACTCATCTTCCAAACGACAGGAAATTATAGAGAGCGATGAGAGTTGTGTGATTCTGGCAACATCCGGGATGCTCAACGGTGGTCCTGTGATGGAATATCTGAAGAACCTTGCTGATGATCCACGCAACACACTCATCTTTGTTGGCTATCAGGCGGAAGGTACGCTTGGGCGGAGGATACAGAAAGGCTGGAAAGAGATACCTTTTTCAAGCGGAGGACGAACAGCGACGATCAAGATCAACCTTGAGGTCATAACCATTGATGGTTTCTCAGGTCACTCCGATAGAAACCAGCTCCTGAACTATGTGAGGCGGATGCGACCACAGCCATCAAAGGTCATACTGAATCACGGTGAGGAACGAAAATGTCTCGAACTTGCAAATGCCCTGCGAAAGAAGCTTAAGCTGGAAGCTATCGCGCCACAGAACCTTGAAACGGTGAGACTTGTTTGAAAAAGCCAGATCAAAAACTTCGTGATACTTCGATAAAACTTGTGAAGGAGCGTTTAGCCTCCATGAGGGAGGATGATGAACAACTCATTGAGGCGGTCAGGACACTTGAGTTTCTCGATGAGGCGATAAACGTCTTTTCACTCCATATTCAGGATTTTAATCTATCTAAAGGGCCAGAGGATGTTGGTAAACAGCTCAATCTGAGCCTGGATGAACTCAAAAATAGTCGGGTGAAGATCGTTGAGTTCTTGAATCATGAGACAGGTCGTCTTGTGCCAAACCTGACTCAACTTGCCGGGCCACTCATCGCCGCAAGGCTTATATTTGCTGCAGGTGGGATCTGCAACCTTGCAAAGATGCCTTCAAGTAGAATTCAGGTGCTTGGAGCAAAAAAATCGCTCTTCAAACACCTGAAGAAAGCTACGCCACCGCCAAAATATGGAATCATCTTCCAGCATCCGCTGATAAATACAGTACCGATTAACAAAAGAGGCAAGATCGCAAGGATCCTTGCAGGTAAACTCGCAATAGCAGTCAGGGTTGATTACTACTCAAAAGGCACGAAGCGGGAAGATCTGCTCGCAGAACTGAACAGGCAACTGGTAAGATTGGGTGAAAAAGTGCTGACTGATGATACACGTGATCGACCTAAAGATTTTGAGTTCTCTTTATAAAATAGATCGCTGTTACAAGCAATATAAACATGATCACAGCGATTACAACCATCTCCCATGAATTTCCACTCTTCTCCCAGTCCTTCATGAATACTTCACTGTAATACGCACCGATCTCAGGGTTCTGAATGATGACACCCACCTCTCTGTTGTATGTTGGACTGTGCTTATTCCAGTTTATCGAAGAGATCAAAACTTTCTCTGAATCTACGATCACACCTTTGTTATGAATTTTTGTAATTCCATCACGCCGTACAAGCCTTGCCTCAAGGTTCAGATTCTCTTTCTTTGAGATCTCGTTTACATACCTGCAGAGTTCATCGTTATCCGCGTTGCTGTCAAGATTATACCACATCGAGTCGAGAAGGATCTTCACCTCTACGCCCCTTCTGGCAGCATCGATCGTGGCATCAAGATAGGGGTTTGTATGATCGCCCCAATCTCTCCTTATGTAAGCCTCTTCGATGTAAATGCTCTTATTCGCAGAGTTGATCAGCCCGATTATCGTTTCATAATGCAGGCTGTTATCAGGTGCGATTATAAGCTGCACACTGAAGTTACCGCTTAAAGATAACGGATCAAATCCATTGCCGTACCACGACAGTCCATGATCTGATGCGGCTTCTGGGACTTCGTAAATATTCTGGATGTAAAGATCAAGTCCATGCTGCCAGTCATATTCAAAAACCTCGTACAGATCATCGAATATCTCTCCATTCTCGATAACAATTCCCCATCCACGATTTCCACCTGTTTCTGGTGGTGGAAACCCGTCGTTGTTCCAGTTCTCTGAGGTGATGAGGATGGTGTCATTATCAAAGAGGGCATACTTTGCATGGTTCAGGTTGTAAAGCGGATCATTCGTGAATCGAACCTCTCCACCATGATCTATAATATTTTTGAGAATCAGAAGCTCTGAATGGCTCATGCCCCCGACTGGATCACGTTCAACGAGGATACGGGCCACCCCACCACGATCAAGCAACTCGATGATTGCATCCTCAATCGCACTGCTCTCAAAGAGGTAAATATTTGCCCTGATGGTTGATGCAGCACGAATCCTTGCTAAAAGTGGATCTAAACTGCAATCAGGCGATACAAAGCAGGTTACATCGGCTGTAACATCTCGAAGAGGTGGTAGAAAGTTTGATTGACCACGATAGTACTCCCTCAGGGGAAGCCACTCATACGCTGTATCGGTATCCATATCAGGATAAAATCGTCTGAACACTCGCTCATCAAATGCATCTCCAACCCCTTCACCATGCCATCCCGCCGTGTTGTAGTCTGAATCTCCATAGATCACACAGTCAACGAGATTTCGCCGATTATCAAGCAGTATCACCTCATCTCCGCTGTTTTTGAGTGCAACTCCCTCTGCTGGAAGCTCGAATATATAATCAGATCCAGGACCAAGATACGTATCGGACGGAATTGTGATCTCACCCTCAAGATCTGTGAGAATGAACCCGGAGATATCAATCATCTCATCAGATGGGTTTATGATTTTGACATACTCTCCCTCATCATTAGCCGCAGCAGGGTTTGGCAGGAACTCAAAAATAAGGACGTGATCAACGTCACTGGCCGCAGCAGGGAGCATCGAGAAAAACAGGATTAATAGCGCTATAAAAAACTTAAGTCTCATAGAGCACATTTCCTTCGACCATCACAAGCCTTAAATCACTTTTTGATGATGAAATAACCATGTATGGGTCATCTGAATCATTTTCAACCACAATTATATCTGCAAACTTTCCAGGCTCAATCGATCCAACCCTATCCCCAAGACCGAGTGCTCTCGCACCATTTATTGTTGCCATCCTGATTCGCTCTTCGGGGTTTATCGAGCGATCAATCGCCCTGATCTCCTCAAATATATCGATACTCTGATTGCTTGCAAGACTGTCTGTGCCAAGACCCACGGTAACACCTGCATCAAGCATACGTCTGACCGGGGCACTCCCTGTACCAAGATAAGCGTTACTTCTGGGACAGTGCGCGATAGAGACACCACGCGCCCTAAATATCTCGATATCAGCTTCATCTACCCAGACAGCATGTGCAGCAATCGTTCTTTCTGAGAGGATTCCGCATGCATCAAGATATTCAACAGAACCAAGATCTGTGCCATCCCATGTAACATCTCCCCAGCCAGCGATCTTTTTAAATGAATCTGCGAACACCCCTGTGCCATCCCTCACAAAAACTTCCTCTTCAGCCGTCTCTGAGATGTGTGTCATGATCCGCAAACCTCTTTCATCTGATATCTCTGCAAGCGCTTCAAAAAGTTTTCTGCTGACAGTGTAGGGCGCATGTGGTGAAATACCCGTATTTATGCGGTTATTTTTTATATTCGCGGACTTTTCAAGTCGTATGTAAAGATCATGGATGACCCGATCTATTTTATCATCATCAAATCCCAGAACTTCAAGAAATACCACCCCTCTGAGACCTGCTTCTTCAATCGCACGAAAAGCGGTATCTGTCTTTGTGATATCCCCGATGGAAGTGATCCCCGACTCGATCATAAGCTCTGCGCCGTATCTGGACGAATCGAGCCAGTCGTTCGCATCCATATTACGTGCTGCCTTTATAAGATCTTTGATCCACGCGATAAATGAACCACCCCTGCATCTACCATGCATCGCGCTGTACTCAATATGTGAGTGGAGATTTACAAATCCCGGCATTATAATCCCGTTTTTAAAAGAGATAACGTCCTCGTCTGGATATACCCTCTCAATATCCACAATTTTTCCAGCTGCACTGATCACCCCGTTCTGTATGCGAACTCCACCAGATCTGATCGGTTTGTCCGTTACAGGGAGAACCCAGCTCCCTTCTATGATCAAGTTCACCACACCTTTATTATTCGTTGATAAAGCGTGTCTCGCTGGCGTGCTTCAAGCCCAATCTCCTTGATCAACCCCACAAGTTCACTGAGATTTGCCCTGAAGGTTGCACCTGCAGCCCGCACCACATTCTCCTCGATCATCGTGCTTCCAAGATCGTTTGCGCCGGTGAAAAGTGCGATCTGTGCTATCTTCAAACCCTGTGTGACCCATGATGCCTGGATATTCTGGAAGTTATCGAGAAATATCCGCGAGATTGCAAGCGTACGAAGGTACTCATATCCACCCGTTCCTTTTGGTGCTGCCATGGATTTACCAAGCTCGGTATTTGCTGGCTGAAAAGTCCATGGGATGAAGGCAGTAAAACCGCCTGTTTTATCCTGAAGATCCCGTATTGCGTTGAGATGTGTTATCCTGTCTCGCCTCGACTCTCCTGCTCCAAACATCATCGTGGCAGTTGTTTTCATCCCGATTTCATGTGCCTCCTCCATCACGCCGAGCCACTCACGGGACGTGATCTTGTTTGGACTTATCCTGCTTCGCACACGATCTTCAAGGATCTCGGCACCGCCACCAGGCAGTGAATCAAGTCCTGCACATTTCAGCCTTGAGAGCGTTTCTTTTATGCTTAAACCTGAAATACTGGCGATATGTACGATCTCAGGTGGTGAGAGCGAATGGAGGTGGATATCAAATCGATTCTTGATCGAACCAAAGAGATCTTCGAAGTATTCGATCCCAAGTTCCGGATTTAATCCACCCTGAAGCATGATCTGTGTCGCACCCAGCCTAATCGCCTCATCGATCCGTCGGAAGATCTCATCACGGCTCAAGAGATACGCATCCCCACTCTCTGCTTCCCGGTAGAAGGCACAGAACCTGCAGCGGGATTTGCAAATATTCGTGTAGTTGATGTTGCGATCGATCACAAACGTGACCGCTGGTTCGGGGTTGATCTGCCATCTGACCCGATCTGCCATTGCACCAAGCTCAATTATATCTGTTTCAAAGAGTTCCATAGCTTCGTCAACCGTAAACCGCCTCACAGAATTCAGTTCCATCTCAATCTCCAAAAAATCTTATTGTGGGCATGTGTTCAACAAAACCAAGCTCAAATGCTTTTTTGAAGAAAAACTCCATACCTTTTATATCTTTATCATCAAAATTGAAGCTCAACTGCCTGAAATAGCGTTTAAGCCGATCCTGCGGAAGTTTTTCATCCGATCCAATCGCTGCAACGCGGTCAAGATTTGCTTCTCCTGCCCGCATTGCATCTTTAATCCCATGTGAAACTCTTGCAGCCTCTTCGGGCTCACTTATAGCATATTCTTCTCTGATAACCCATATCGCATAGCTCATTCCCATACCTGTAAATCTGTGCCATTCTTTAGAGAGGTCGTATTTAAAGAGATCGTCCTCATTCCATGACGCCACAAGCGCTAAATCACCAATTAAAAGTGCTGCATCTGAATCCATGAGCATACTCATAGGATCTGGCTCACACTCAAAGTAAACTGGTTTGATCCCGTAATAATACTCAAGCAGAATCTTTAAAAGGGTCTGAGAGGTAGAAGACGCGTTTGAAAGCGAAATCGTTCGCTGATCAAGCTCTTTAAAGGGATACTTGCTGAGGAGTATCACGCTCTCAACAGATCTGTAAGCGGTTATTGAAACTCCAGGGATCAAAAGAAGCTCTTCATCACCTCTGCAGTACTCAATCGAAGAGATCGCAGATATATCAAGCTCTTTTTGGCGTAGTTTACCTATAAGCTCTCGCGGCGTCCCCTTCACAAGCTCAATCGAGTCAATAAGCCCGGTCTGTTCCATTCCTACATAAAGGGGCAGCGAATTTAAAAATTTGATCTGACCAACTCTCGGTTTCATCGTTTCACATATCCAAGAATCCTGTACGCCCCATCCCGCTCAAGCGGAGAAAAACCTGCCTCCTCTATGAAGCCGATAAGTTCATCCTGCTTCATACCAGCATCTGATCTTGCACCTGCTGCATGAAAAATCTGCTCATCGACGATCGTCCCATCAAGATCGTCCGCTCCAAATGATAGCGATACCTGAGCTGTTTTGATGCCAAGCCCGATCCAGTATGCTTTGATGTGTGCAAAGTTATCAAGCATAAGCCGTGAGATCGCTATCGTCTTTAAATCATCCACTCCACCACACCGTCTGCAACCACGCATTCCCTCAAAGCTGGTATTATCTGGCATAAAAGGGAGTGGTATGAACGCCTGAAAACCACCTGTATCGTCCTGAAGCGACCTCAATTTGAGGATATGATCTATACGCTCTTCGTTTGTCTCAAAATGCCCATAAAGCATTGTAGCGTTTGATTTAATTCCTAAAGAATGTGCGATGCGCATCACATCAAGCCAGCGATCCCCTTCTATCTTCTTCTCCCATCCTATCATCTGACACCGCCTGCTGAAGATCTCGGCTCCCCCTCCTGGCATCGCATCAAGTCCTGCATCTTTGAGGGAGGTGAGGACGCTCGCAACATCCATTCCTGAAACTTTTGCGATGTGGTCTACCTCCACTGCAGTTAGTGCTTTGACAAAGATATCTGGCGAAATTTCTTTGATTCCACGTATAAGCGTTGTGTAGTAGTCAATACCGATATCTGGATGCAACCCCCCAACGATGTGAACCTCAAAAGGGGGAGAATGAATGCCTGATCGAAGCATATTCAGGATCTCATCCACGCTTAAAAGATATGCTCCATCTTCCCCAACACTTTTGGCAAATGCGCATATCTTACACCTGTTAACACAGATGTTTGTGGGGTTTATATGTCTGTTTACAACAAAATAGGCGTTTTTCCCGTGCATTCTGGATCGCACCGTATTTGCCATGTATCCAATCTGAAAGAGATCGTCCGAGCGATAGAGGCGCAACCCATCCTCTCTCGTAAGTCGTCTGCCCGAGAGAACTTTATCCATAATGTCTGCAATCTCCTCGTCCTTCCACGTAACAACCATTGTGCGTTCATTTTGATCTGAATGGATATAACTATTTTCTTGCAACATCCCAAAAGCTATTTATCCTCTGCCATAGTAGGGTGTTAGCGTTGGCATAGAGTGTTACAAGAGGCATGAATTGTATGAGTATTCTTGAGGTTCATAACTTAAAGAAAGTTTACCGCCTGAGTGATGGTGGCACGAAAGTAGCCCTTGATGGTGTGAGTTTTCAGCTTGAAAAAGGCGAGATTCTGGGAATAATCGGTAGAAGTGGCAGCGGAAAGACGACATTGATGCGAATCCTGCGTGGTGTGCTTCCTTTTGATGAGGGAAGGATCCTGATGGGGGGTGTTGAGTGCGTGCCCGATTCCGATCGAGAGGTAAAGAGGAGACTCAAAGATATGACCGCAATTCATCTCCAGCGCTCCTTTGCTTTCTGGTCTGCACCAGCAATTGAGAATGTTATGCGCAGGCTTTATGCATTGAAGACTGATGATGAGACGATTCTACCACCAGATGACTCGATTGAGTATGAAGAACTCCATGATAGGGCGATGGTGCTGCTTGAGATGGTAGGGCTTGAACACAAGGCTGAACTGCCTGCTCATACACTTTCAGGAGGTGAGAAACAGCGCCTTCTGCTTGCCAGACAGATCGCAATCGAGCCAGAAATTCTCCTGCTGGATGAACCACTGACGATGGTCTCACCTGATGCAAAACGTGAGATGATCAATGTGATAAAAAAAGTTCATGATACAACAGGTGTCTCAATTCTGCTTGTATCACACATGCCAAAATTGCACGAGAGCCTTGCAGATCGAATTATCTGGATCGATGAGGGGAGAATCATCAGAGAAGGAGATGTTAGATCGATCACGTCTGCATTTATGGAAGGGATTGAACCCGTCTTACCGATTACGCCACTTAAGGATCACATCCCGATATTTAAGCTCAGTGGTGTAACAAAGAAGTACTTCAACTACAACCTCTCTAAAGTCTTTGAGATCCGAGACATCGATCTAACAATTTTCAGGGGAGAAATTCTCGGCGTGATAGGACCATCTGGTGTTGGTAAAACCGTGCTGATGCGTGTTCTTGCGGGGATAGAACTACCTGATGAGGGTAGCCTTAACTTCTGCACAGAAAATGGCGCGGTGGTTGATATCACAAAACTTGGATTTGCGAGCGCGATGATCCGTCAGAAAATCGGTATCCTGCACCAGGAATTTGGTCTGACTCATCATGCAACGGTTGAGGAGATCGTGCGCGGTAGAACGAAGTTCAAGGAGATGAGCGAGGACGATCTGAAGCAGCTTTCGAAAAAACTCGATCTGAAAGAGAGCATACTTGACTTCGTACTACGACTTGCAGATATGCCCCCAGATTCACGAAATGCGATTCTCGATGGATTTGAACTCGGTGAGGATGAGCTTATTGAGATATATGCTGCCATACCACAGGTTCATCTTGATATGGACTATGTGCTGGAGATGTTCGGGCTTCTTGGCCTTCCCAGTGAGATATTGCAACGACGTGCTTACGAACTCTCGGGTGGGGAGCGGGTGCGGGTTGCACTTGCGGTTGAACTTGCTTCAAAACCAGAATTACTGATACTCGATGAACCGTTCGGAGATCTCGATCCACTGACCTCCCGATCGATCTCCAACCTCTTGAAAGAGGTAAACAAGAGAATTGGAACATCGATATGTGTTGTGAGCCATGACAGGGAATTGCTGGCAGAAACAACACACAGAATAATCCTTATAAAGGATGGAGAAATTAAACGTGAGTTTGCAGATGAGGAACTGCTAAATCTATAGTATTTAAGGAGTGTGAGAGATATGGAGAAGGATAAGATTGCACTTGTGCTTGTAGGTCATGGGAGCGTTCTTGCATACAACAGAGAGATGATTGAGGCGCTGGCTAATATGATAAAGGAACGGGGAGTGTATGATATCGTTGAACACTCATTCCTCCAGTTGAATGAGCCGCTCCTTGAGGATGTCCTGATGGGGCTTGCATCAAATGGTGTTGGAAAGATAGTCGTCTCACCCGTTTTTATAGCAAAAGGTGTTCACACAACATCTGATATCACCGAAGTGATCGCAAAAGTCAAGAAGAAGAACCCTGAGATCAGGATCGGATATGCCGAGCCTTTCGGTGCAGATCCACGTATCGTTGATATTCTTCTCGATCGCGCCAGAGAGGCAGCGTTACAGATTGAGTAAGTTTCACTTTCCCCAGAACGGATCATCACGCCGTTTTATCCGCAAAAATTCATCGAGAGCTTTTATCTCGCTTTCGTCGAGGATGTCGCTATCACGTTCAGTATCAAGTAACCTTGCATCCGATTCTGAGAGTTCAACAAATAATCGATCGCCGACATTGATCTGCCGTCCCACGGTTGGTCCTTCTATCGCTAGAGCAAACTCCATACCTTCTTTTGCCATGCCTATGTCCTCCCCAGCAGACTGAAGTCCCTTCACAACACCGATGCGCTTCCCATCTGCTTTAATTAGTGTGACATTTGGCTTTATCGTACCGTGAATTACTTTCACACCCACAACAGCAGGTTTACTCTGCCTGAATACACACCCGGGCAGCAATTCGACGATTCCGGGGCGTGTAACCTCGCCAAATTTCGCTGCCTTTATCTCCTCACGTTTGGCGGCGGCCCATTCCTCATAGCTGTCGAGGAGACCATAGATCACTGTGTCTGTAAATACCGCAACATCTTCTTTCATGATTTCATCAAGTGCATCAGGTAGTATATCGACATTGAATCCGAGAATAACGGCCAATAGCGGATCTTTTATCGTGGACGCATTTATAACATCCCGTCTTGAGATATCACCCACCTCTGCCGACTGTATCGGGATCTCTGCCTCCCTGAGTTCGTGTGCAAGGGCCTCAAGCGAGCCCAGCGTATCTGCTTTTATGATAATCCCGATCGGATCCTGTTCAATCTTGATCTCTCCAGAACCTGAGACATCTGCAATTATCTCCTCGAGATCTGCATCATCAGCCACCACCCTGACCGGCAGCCCTGCAAGTGCACCCTCAAGGTTTGGTGCAGCGACTTTGACACCTGCTGCTGCCGTCGCATACCTGACAGATTTGAAGCGTTCCTCCATCCGAATCTCCTGCAGTGGTCTTGGTTTGAGAAGCGCCTTCACATGCGTTACAATCGGCTCTTTCAGGCTTCCAACAACGATTTTATCGCCTGTCTTAATCGTGCCATCGTAGAGGATAACATCAAGCGTTATACCAAGTCCTTTCTCCTCCTTTACCTCAAGTATCGTTCCAACCCCTGCGTTTGATGGCTTGATGTGAAGAGAATCCTCAAGAAACTTCTGTGCGAGCCCGATAAGCACCAGCAAGAGATCAGGGATGCCTTCGCCAGTCATTGCACTTGTTGGTATGATCCCTATGTTACGCTGGAAATCGGTGATTCTATCATAACGATCTGAGCTAAAGCCCTGCTCATGGAGTGAGCCCACGATCTCATAAATCTTCTCATCAAGAACCGTCTGCACACTCTCTCTCTGTTTTTTATAACTTGTGATGAACGGCTCACTGGGATGTGCGATCCATCCACTAATTCTGTCGATCTTGTTGCATGCCACAACAAATGGTGTCCTGAACCGCTTGAGTATGTTGATCGTCTCAATCGTCTGGGGCCTGAAACCTTCGAGAATATCCACCACGACAACCGCAATGTCAGAGAGTGCCCCACCCCTTGATCGAAGTGTTGTGAAAGCGTGATGCCCTGGTGTATCTATGAAGAGAAGCCCGGGTATCTCAAATTTTAATTTTGTGAGGGGTGCACAGATTTTTGTAATTGTTGCGATCGGGACCTCCGTTGCACCAATATGCTGCGTGATCCTGCCTGCTTCTCGATCGACAATTGTGCTACCCCTTATCTGATCGAGAAGAAGCGTCTTGCCATGATCAACATGCCCCATCACACTCACGATTGGCGTTCGAAGATCCTCTTTTCCAGCTTTACCTTCAGACTTTCCCTTTTTCTTCTGTTTCTTTGCCATACATAAATCCCCTTATCATCGCTTCGATCTGCCGTGATGTGAAGTTGAGTTCTTCGATTGCACCGATATTGCACGCAGCGGCACAGAGGCCACAACCCTTACACACCACCGGATTGATATAAGCCTTTCTCGACCGAAGTTCAAGTGCGCCAAAAGCGCAGAGATCGAGACAGAGACCGCACCCGATACATATATCCTCATCCACGCGCGAGATGATGCCTTCGGTCTCAATCTCATCATGTACAAGGATCGAACACGCACGGGCAGCAACACCCGTACCCTGGGTGATCGCCTCATCGATGAGTTTGGGATAGTGTGCACCACCACAGAGAAATACCCCACCAAACGCACCATCAAGGGGCCTGAGTTTAAGGTGTGCCTCGAGGAAGTATCCATCCTCATAGATCGGAAGCTTGAAGAGGTGGGCAATCTTCTCTGCCCCCTCTGAGGGAATCATCGCACCGGATAAAACAACCTGATCTGCATCGATTACAAGTTCTGCATCGAGGAGAGTATCATAAACCCTCACCCTGAGTTTCTCATCAACCGATGGCGGTGTTTCTGGGCTGTACCTGATGAAGAGCACACCCATCTCCATAGCTCTCGAGTAGAGGCGTTCCCAGCGTGCATACGTCATGATATCCCGATAAAGGATGTAAACCTCTGTCTGTGGATTTCTCGATTTTATCGCTATCGCATTCTTGACTGCATTGATACAGCAGATCCTGGAGCAGTATGGTCTCTCATCATCCCTTGAGCCAACACACTGGATCATAACGACCCTCTCCCACTTTTCGCCCATCTTTATCAGCGTCTCAAGCTCAGTCTGTGTTACAACTGCTGGATCCTCGCCATATCGATAGTAACCATGAGGTTCAAGTTCCTGCATTCCTGTTGCAACAACACAGACTCCAACCTGAAGTTCTGTGTTTCTCTCACCGCTTATTTTCACGCTGAACTCGCCCACATAGCCACTCACGTCATCGATGGTGCAACCTGTCATGAGATGGATATCTGGGTGTGATCTGACCTCATCGATCAGAGGAGGAAGAAAATCAGCGACCGGCGTGCCGTCATGGAGGTGCGTAATCTGCCTCAAAATTCCGCCTGGTTCGTTTGCACGTTCAACAAGATATACTTCTATCCCCTGATTTGCAATATCAAGTGCAGCCCGCATACCGCTGATACCTGCACCAAGCACAAGTGCGCGCTTTGTGACCGGAATCTTCACGCGATGAATCGGGCGGGATAGACTGGACTTTGCAACAGCCATTCTGATTATATCTTTCGCTTTTTCAAGAGCGAGTTCTTTATCGTGTATATGTACCCATGAGCAGTGTTCTCTGATGTTTGCCAGCTC
This sequence comes from Candidatus Syntrophoarchaeum caldarius, assembly GCA_001766815.1. Taxonomy (NCBI): domain Archaea; kingdom Methanobacteriati; phylum Halobacteriota; class Candidatus Syntropharchaeia; order Candidatus Syntropharchaeales; genus Candidatus Syntropharchaeum; species Candidatus Syntropharchaeum caldarium. Next base: position 13,467 of record LYOS01000001.1, on the reverse strand, counting down.
AAAAAGATATGGATTAAGCCCCACCTCTTCACATGTGCGCTGAAATAGTGGTTCGTGTGTGCGGGGTGTGCAGGCCGCAACAACAACCCGATCTAAATTCTGTATGATGATCGTATCCTTTATTTGACTCTGGGTATCGGAAGAACAGGCAAAGGTCGCTTCATTTGCGTACACAACGCCGGGGAGTGTCTTTGCATACTCAACAAGCGCCGGCACATCGAGCACGCTCGCGATATTGACCCCACAGTCACAGATAAAGACACCTATGCGTGGTATGCCACTCTGATCAACCACCCGTTCTTTGATCTTCACCCTTTCAGGAATCTCCTTGCCCCTTGATTGGATCAACGGTAGTATAGCTCTTGTCGCAGCGGCTACACCCTGTGTCACCGAATCAGGAATATCCTTCGCGCCGGTTGCGCACCCACAGATGTAAATCCCATCAATACAGGTTTCAAGTGGGTTCAGTAGACTTTTTGGCGCTAAAAAACCAAGTTCATCGAGTTTAACGCCAAGTATCGCTGAAAGTTTATTGTTTGAGGCTGGTGGTCTGAGTCCAACCGATAGCACAACAAGATCAACCGTAAGATCCTGTACCTCGCCTGTTTCGGTATCCTCATAGCGTATAACCGGGTTCTTCTCATGATCTTCAAGTATCACACCGGGTTTACTCCTGATGTATTCAACACCGATCCGTTTTGCCGTGCGGTAGAAGATCTCGAATGCCTTCCCATAGGATCTCAGATCGATGTAAAAGATGTATCGCTTGCTATGGAGGGTCGCCATCGCTTCTTTTGTTGCATACATGCAACAAACAGCCGAGCATGATGGAAATTCTGCGTTCCTTGAGCCGACACACTGTATCCATGCAACTCGTTCTGGATGCCTGCCATCAGATGGACGCATGATCCTGCCTTCGGTGGGGCCTGCTGCAGAGATCAGGCGTTCGTACTGGGGTGCGGTTATCACATTCTCAATTCGTCCATATCCATACTCGGGCAGACTGGAAGGATCAAACGGCTCGATACCAGATGCGATGATGATACTTCCAACCTTCAGTTCCTCCTCGATGTCCCCTCTGAAGTAATCGATTGCACCCCGCTCACACGCAGCCATGCATAACCTGCAACCAATACAATGATCGGTATCAATCCTCGCAACAAGGGGCACGGCCTGTGGGAACGGGACATAAATTGCTTTACGCCCTCCAATCATGAACTCTTCCCTCGATGGAAGCTCGATTGGACATACAGGTGCACAGAGATCGATGCAACCCACACAGAGGTCACTATCAACATAAAGATTTCGCCGTACAATCTTAACCGTGAAGTTTCCAGCCTTCCCAGATATCGATCTGATCTCACCCTCTGGTATCACGCGGATATTTGGATGGCGTCCAAGCTCAACCATCTTCGGGGACTCGATACACAACGAGCAGTCATTTGTGGGAAAAGTCTTATCCAGCCTTGACATCAACCCCCCGATCGATCCGCTTTGCTCCAGGAGATAGACCCTGAAATTCTGGTCTGCAACCTCAAGTGCTGCCTGAATACCTGAGATCCCCCCACCGATCACGAGGACCGAACCGATTACTCGAACCATCACTCAGTCAAGCCTGTATCCAAGCTTCTCACAGAGTTCTCTCCTTTCACGCCGCTCTTCCTCTGTCTCGATACGTGTCGCAGAAGCACCATCGACCGCGCCAATGACCGCAGATCCGAGATCTGTTTTTGCCAGAATAATCTCAACTGGGTTTGCGGTCGCAACATATAGCGTTACAACCGCAGGATGGCTTTTGAGTGCCCCCAGTACATTTATCGGAAAAGCACCCTCCATCATGATTACAAATACATGTCCAGCTCCGATCAAAGATGCGTTCTTTGCTGCAAGCTCTTTAAGTATCTCGTCGTTTCCTGTAACCCTTGTAAGTCGTGGAACTGCCTCATTCATCGCAACAGCACATTTGATCCCGGGTACAGTCGTCAGAAGCAGGCGGAAGATATCATCGCAGGCAAAGATTGAGAAGTTTCCCTGCCCAACAATCACCTGATATTGTTCATCTGGATTCTCCAACCTAATTCTCTCATACTCAACCATCTTATACCTCTTTTTCTTCCTCTTTTTCAGGAGTTATAAAAATATCTGTTTTGCCCTGATCAATACTGTCGGTGATCGCAAATTCAACCCGTTTCAGTGTGAAGCAGACCTTCGACATCGGGCAGGTATTGCAGGCAGGATCGAGGTTTTCATAGAGTGGGCAGTCGCAGTAGTTCTTTATGATATCGAGGATCACTTCAAGAAGCTCATCCTCCCATCCCTCTTTAATCTTGATCGTTTCTGTTGGCTCGATTCCAGCAAGCTCAATTAACCGTGTTGCACAGATAGAATCACATCCATCAACCGAGATAAATCGTCTGCCAGGCTGCATCTTCATCCTATCGAGCGACTCCCTGACCTTTTCAAGCTCAGCTTCTGAAAGATCATCCAGTCTTCCTGGAAGTTCAAGATGAACGATCAGATCTTTATAACGCTCTGCTACATCCACCGCTTTTTTAATCTCATCCTCGCCAACTTCACACCCGCTGCATGCAATAATTGCAATATTTCGTGGGATGGCGGTTCCTTTGCGCCCATATACAATCTCTCGCAGTCCTTTTGTGATATCCCGCTGGCTCAAATTACCCATCTTCCAGATCTCACCATCGACGAAAATAATTGGATGCGGTGTCTCTGTTTCGTGGTCAAACCTGCTGGTACTTACCCATATATGCCTGTAATCCAACTCCTCGATCGTATCGCGAATCCGCTTCTCAATGCTATTGCAGACCTCGCACGAATCCACGCACTTTCGAATCTCAAGCAGAACACGTTTCATCCCATAACCTTCAAAAGAAGCGCTTTCTGGGCATGAAGCCTGTTCTCAGCCTGAGTGAATATGACAGAATGCGGACCTTCAATCACCCCATCTGTGATCTCCTCGCCCCGATGTGCAGGAAGACAGTGCATGACAATCGAGTTCTTATTCGTGAGATCAAGAAGGTTTTCATCGATCTGGTATCCTGCAAAATCCCGCATCCGTTTTTCCCGTTCATCGTCATCGCCCATCGAGACCCAGACATCAGTATAAAGCACATCTGCACCTTCTGCTGCTTCTGAGGGGTTGTTTGTGAAGATGATCTTACCGCCAAGCTCGATTGCTCGATTGATGATCTCGAAGTCTGGTTCATACCCAGGAGGTGTCGCGACCCCGATCTCCATCCCGACAAGAGCTGATGCGAGTATCGCTGAGTTGCAGACGTTGTTTCCATCCCCGATCCATGCAAACTTCAAACCTTCAAAGCCACCCTTGAATTCTTTTATCGTTGTAAGATCCGCCAGAATCTGGCATGGATGCTCCAGATCGCTCAATCCATTTATTACAGGCACGGTTGCATATTTTGCAAGCTCAAGAATCGTCTCGTGCTTTCTTGAACGTATCATTATCGCATGGACGTAGGATGATAGAACACGGGCGGTATCCGAGAGCGGCTCACCACGCCCAAGCTGCAGGTCGTTCCAGTTTAGATATAGTGCATGTCCACCAAGTTCGGTCATCGCAACCTCAAATGAGACCCTTGTGCGTGTGGAGGGCTTCTCAAAGATCATGGCAAGACTCTTCTGCTGCAGGTCGCTGATATGAAGACCGTCATCACGGGTCTGCTTAAGTGAGATTGCATCCTCCACGATCTGGTATATCTCCTCTGGATCAAGGTCGAGGATAGAAACAAGGTGGTGTACGCCTTTCATAAGATTGAAGATTGCTTTCTTTGGTTAAAAGGTTTACAGCCACAATCTATATAAAGGTCTTCAAAGTAAGCCAATTTAAGTGCTCTGATGCATGAATTTATACATCATAGTTATTAAAAGTTTATTGGTGAATAATAATGTTCAATCTATCACTGAAAGAGGTCAGGGCGGTTGCATCAGCATCTGAAAAACCGTTCATGCTGGAGTTATATACAGGTATAAAAGCTGATACCACCCCTTTGAAGGTTTATATAGCCCTCTCATGTGAGTATGGCAACAGATACCTCCTTGAATCGGTCGAGAAAGAGAAAAAACGTGCGAGGTTTTCGTTCCTGGGGGCAAACCCCGAGTGCATCGTGACACTGAATGAGCGAAAAATCAGGATCGAGGGTGAAAAGACGCCGCTTACCGAGCTGTTGAAAGCAAATCTGAATACAGTTCTCGATGAAAACGGTGAAATAAAGGAGGGCATGGATCTCCTTGCTGCCCTGAATGCGATATTTCCAGCGATAGACTATCATAGCGGGAAGCTATTCGCAAGACAGGCATTCACCGGCGGGTTGATCGGTTATATTGCCTATGATATCGTCTATGATTGCTGGCTTGATATTGAATCAAAGTATGAGCAGAAATTAGTTCCTGATATGAAGTTTCTGGTGATGACAGCAAGCATAATTTTTGATCACAGGGAAGGAATGATCTATATCGTGCTTACACCACTTATTACCCCAGATCTGGATCTTAAAACGCTATATTCCGATCTTGAGCAGAAAGCCACAGAGCTTATCAGGATCATCGAAGCATCCTCAACAATCCCTGAGCTTGAGCCCACACTTGATAACAGGAGTGATCTGCTTCCTGAAAGCACCTCAAATATGAGCAAAGATGAGTATGAGAGGTCTGTAAAGATCGCCAAGAAACACATATTAGATGGGGACATATTTCAGGTTGTTCTCTCACGGTTACGACGTGTGAAGGTCTCATCCTCACCACTAAAGATCTACAAAGCCCTGAGAAGAATAAATCCAAGTCCATACATGTATCTCTTTGAATTTGATGGGATCAGTATCGCTGGAGCAAGCCCTGAGACACTTCTGACTGTGCATGAGAAAAAGGTCATAACAAACCCGATCGCAGGGACGTGTCCGAGAGGAAGAGATGCAAGGGAAGATAATGAACTTGCAGAATCGATGCTTTCTGATGAAAAAGAGTGTGCAGAGCATGTGATGCTCGTCGATCTTGGCAGGAATGATGTGAGGATGGTCTCAGAACCTGGCTCTGTCAGGGTCGATGACTTCATGTCTGTGATTCGCTACTCACACGTTCAGCACATCGAATCCACTGTATCAGGTGTTTTAAGAAGTGAATGCACACCGTTTGATGCAACCCGTGCAATCTTTCCTGCAGGGACATTGTCAGGTGCACCAAAGATCCGTGCGATGGAGATAATCGATAAGCTTGAGAAGGGATCAAGAGGGGTCTATGGTGGTGGGATCGGATACTATACCTGGGATGGGGATGCTGACTTTGCGATTGCGATAAGAACAATCGTGATGCGTGACGGTGTTGCATACATCCAGGCAGGGGCAGGGATTGTCGCAGATTCTGATCCAGAGCGTGAGTTTTATGAGACCGAGCGCAAGATGGAAGCAATGTTGAGGGCGATCGCCACGGTGGAGGCTTGAAGATATCTCGAAGGAGATTTAAAGCTGTGAGATTTAATGGGGTGTGAGAGGATTTCAGGATGGAACGTGAAAAGATCGAGACCCTGATCACTAAATACAGAGAGCTTCTTAGATCTAAGGGAAGATCAGGGATCAAAGAACTGAGTGAGGCGAATGTAAGGTCAGATTTCATCGATCCATTATTTGAGATCCTGGGCTGGGATATATCAAATCCTGAGGAGTATGACAGGGAATACTCGATAAAGAGCGGTGGACGTGCGGACGTTGCCCTGAAGATAGATAAGAAGCCTGTTATCTTACTTGAAGCGAAGCGGTTTGGTGGCATCCCGCACATCGATGAACGGGGTGATGGTGACTGGCTTCTTGAGGAGCGTCAGGCGATTCTTTATGCTGCAAAAGAGGGTGCTAAATGGGCGATTCTCACAAACTTCGAGAAGTTCAGGGTTTTCAATGCAAGAACCGGCCTCACGATTCTTGATATTGAGTCGATCTATGATTACACAGATAAAATTGGTAAGCTCCTCTATTTAACAAAGGATGCGGTTGTAACTGGCAGGATCGAGAAGCTTGCAGCATGGGATGAGAGACCTGATATCGATCTGGAATTTCTGGAACTCCTGAAGAACTGGCGAATCAGACTCGCAAACGATATTTACGAGCGAAACATGGATAACGAGGTTCTAAAAAGTGGAGACGGAGAACCTGACCTTGAAAGATTGAAAGATGCAGTTCAGCGTATTCTCGATCGTTTGATCATCGTAAGGTGGGCAGAGGATAACCTTGTTCTTGAAGATCCAAATATCCTCCAGCGAAAGTACAACGACTGGAAGCTCTCGCCAACATACAATTCTATTGTCGATTCCTTATTTGCAGACAGGGCTCTATTTGATAAGTTCAACGAGATCCACGATGGCAAGATATTCGAGCGTGGGCACATCTGCGAGCAGGTGAAGATCGGTGATGAGACCTTGGGTGCGATCATCGATGAGATGAACCAGATCTCTTTCAGGAAGTTCGATTTCGATATTCTTGGAAATACGTACGAGACATACCTTGGTCACACGCTCTACTTTAAGGATGACGGGACGCTCGGATTGAGACCGAGTCAGGCGACGAGGAAGGAGTCAGGGATATACTACACACCTCGATACGTGGTCGATTACATCATCAGGAATACACTTGGAGAGCTTCTTAAAGGTAAGACGCCAGAAGAGGTTGAGAAGATCCGTGTGCTTGATCCTGCGTGTGGATCTGGCTCATTCCTGATTAAAGCGTTCGATTATTTTAAAGATTACTATGATGCGGAGAATGAACGGATAAGAGAGGAACGGGAGAAAAGGATCAGGGAGTATCTCAGGTCAGGCGGTAATCAGCTCAAGCTCGATGAAATGAACGGGCTTGAGTACGCAGCGTACAGGGACGTTGAGAAGAAGATACTGGAGAATAATATCTTTGGGGTTGATCTCGACCGCCAGGCAGCAGAGATCGCATCTGTGAACCTCATGTTAAAAGCGCTTAAACCAAAGGAGAAGCTCCCTCTGATCCTTGATGAGAATATCAGGGTCGGGAACTCGCTGATCTCAGGAAGTGAGGAGGAGTTAAGAGAATACTTTGGAGAGAGCTGGGAAGATAAGAAGCCGTTCAACTGGAAGGAAGCGTTTGGTGAGGAGGGTTTTGATGTGGTGGTCGGGAATCCGCCGTGGGTAAGTTTTGGGTTACGGGGTGTTGGAAAAATTGAAAGATCAATGGATAAGTATTTTAGAGAGAATTATCCAAATTCAGCAGAATATAAGCTCAGCACGTACGCCATATTTATGAATCGTGCCATTACTTTTCTGAAAGATGGTGGAATCTTTGGCTTTATCGTTCCAGATAGCTTCCTGCTTGGTAGATACTTCTCAAAAATAAGACGATTCATACTTGATACAGCTAAAATAAGAGAGATTGTATTGTTTTTAGAGGACTTCTGGCCCCACGGAACGGTCGGCAGAAGTGTCATCATCATACTGGAGAAAGAAAAAGATGAAGCTTCGAGATTAAAGAATAAGGTTGCTGTAAAGTTATCTCCGAGATTGGAGGATATTTTTAAGGGAGATGTTAAGACATACTCCTATGAGCAGAGATACTTTGAAAGTGTCTTGCATAATCGATTCAGGTTGTTTTTCGATGAGGAATCTAAATCATTTGTGGAGAGAATAGAAGAGAAAGGGATAGGGCTAAACGAGATAGCAAGTATATATACAGGTGTTAGATCAAAGGTAGGGCAGAAAAATATCATCAGTAAGGAGAAGAAGGGTGAAAGGTGGTACCCCGGTTTGATCTCCGGGAGTGAGATTGGAAGGTACTGGCTTGGATATACAGGGTACTTTCTGCACATTGAACCCTCGATTTTATGGAGTGGGGGGTGGGATCCAGAGGTCGTTCTCAAAGAGAAATTGCTGATGCGACAGACTGGTGATAGCATTGTCGCAACCTATGACCCTGATAAGTACTATCATTTGAATAACCTGCACTCTCTCATCCTTGAGAATGAGGGTTATGACCTGAGATACATCTTAGCCATTTTAAACTCAAGGCTCATGAACCATTATTACCACCTTATCAGCCTGGAGCTGGGCAGAACGATGGCACAGACAGACATCGAGATGATTGAGCAGCTCCCAATCTACCCGGCGACCCCATCCCAGCAAAAACCCATCATCGAACTCGTAGATCGAATGCTCGCCCTCAACAAAGAACTAAACACGATAAACACCGACTTCGACCGCTATGTAAGCCTGTATCCACGCGTTAAGGATAGCACGCTCAAAGACTACATCAAAGATTTACCAGTAAGTGATAAAGAAGTCCTGAAAGACCATTACGGCAATCCGATCAATCAGATCAAGGGCAAGATCAAAGCATTTGAGATTATTGAGGAAGGTGATTGGCTTGTATTCAAGGTTGGTTACATCTTCAAAACCAGCAAGGGCAAGGAGGTATTGATCGAGAATGTTCGTGCCTTCAGGTGCAGGATCGAGGACGTTAATTTAAGGAAATTTCTCTACTACAGCATAAAAGAGTATGTGAAACCCGGGAAGATCGGAAAAGGGAATATCTATGAGCGGATCCTGAAGATCAAGGTGCCAAGATTTGCTGAGCGAGAGGAGGAGAACAGGAAAGTTATTGATGAGATCATGGAGGTTTATCTGGATGAGGTCGAGAAGCGGGTGGAGTTGGAGCGTGAGATTGAGGCAACAGATAAGGAGATCGATAGAATGGTTTATGAGCTGTATGGGTTGAGTGAGGAAGAGATAAGGGTGGTGGAGGGATCAAAGTGAAGATACTATTTGTGAACAACTTCGATTCGTTTGTCTGGAATCTGGTTGAGTATGTCTCAATCTTTGAGAAGGATACAATCGTCCATCCGAATACGATAACACTCGATAAAGTTAGACAGATCAACCCGGACAAGATCGTGATCTCCCCCGGTCCAGGAAATCCACATAAACCGCGGGATGTTGGTTCATCACTTGATATAATCCGTGAGTTTAAGGAGATCCCGATACTTGGTGTCTGTATGGGGCATCAGGCGATCGCGGTTGCATGGGGCGGCAAGGTCGCACACGCACCCACGGGTCCTGTTCATGGTAAGACCTCATTCGTGGAGCATGATGGTAAAACGATCTTTAAAGGTATCTCAAACCCACTTGAGGCTGGGAGATACCACTCTCTCATTGTGAGTGAACTTCCAGATTGCTTTGAGGTTTCTGCAAGCTTTGAGGGAATGATTATGGGGATCAGGCACAGAGATTATCCGACAGAGGGCATCCAGTTCCACCCAGAAAGTATTTTAACAGGAGAAGGCCTGAAGATCATTGAGAACTTTCTAAGAGAATAACGTTCCCCCTTCCACGTTTTACCCGGGTCACAATCCCCCGATTCTCAAGATCAGTTATCATAAGGCTTATCTTGGATTCAGAGTGCGGTAAAAGTTTTCGTAACTCTTTCTGAGTCATCCTGCCATCATGTTTCTTCAGGATCTCGACGATCTCAAGAAGATCATCTGGAAGAGGTCTCAGGTCCCCTTCCTCTGACTTTATCATCGCTTCAGTGGTACCCTCTTCTATCTTCTTTGATCTTGCAAAAAGCAGATACCACCCTGTAATTGTAATGATAACGATAAAGGCGATTACCGCAGGAACCATGAGCCATATTTGATTCTCTTGGCTTTCATCCTCGATCAGAACATCATCGAAATCGCTTAAATCTGGCTCATCAAAGAGGAACTCATCCTCGATAGCGGGTAGCATAATCAGGTCGAGTGTATAATCGCCGCCACCTGCAACTGTTATGTTCTCTTCGGTGTAGTACTCAAGCAGGTTATTTTCATAGTGTTTCGCAGTGAGGTGGTATGATCCTTCTGGTACATTGAGGCGGTAGTTCCCGTCTTTTGATACATAGGTCTGTGGAGGGGTTGTATTTATCTCTATTATTGTATCAGGGAGAGGTTCGAGTGTTAGATAGTCGTAAGCTACCCCACCAATCGTGCAGGTTGTATCAGCATGTGAGAGGGGTGTGATCAGTGTGAAGAATAGAATCAACAATAGAATCAACAGGATCAACACTCGCATCAGATCTATAAAGATGGGAATGGGTAAATATATTTAACCTATATGAGGAGTTTCTTAATTTACCCAACTTTACACACCAATTAAAACCGCCCGCTTTTGCGCTACTCAGGATATCGAGCTCGCATCTGCGATCATTGCTGCCATGAGTTTGGTCTCGATCTTCTCTTGCAAGGATGTTAGAGGATACCCCACGAGTCGTTCTTTCAATAATGGTGATATTTCTCTGCTTGCTGAAGGCTCACACAACCATAAAAAAACTTAAGAGGGATACGATACGATAAGAGGAGTACGCAAGAAATTCATTCGAGCTGTTATCTTATCGATTCTGGTCTCAAGAGGTATTCTTTTTGCGGTAATTCACTTTATACCTCTGTTGAAAGAGTGCATGACCTATGTTTATGGTGGGATCACAGTTACAACGCTCGTGCTGGGGTGTCTGTTGGTGGGCGAGTTTGGGGCTGTGGGGAATGGGGTTGTGGCTGGTGGGGTTGGGTGGAAGGTGGATCGTTAGAAGGTTTTTATATTGGAGAAAATAAATAGGAATCATAGGAGAAGAAACATGCCCACCATCACATTGGAAGCAAAAATCTTTAGAGAAGAAGATGTCTATGTAGCGCTTTGTCCTGAACTTAACGTTTCAAGTTTTGGGGATGATATTGAAGGTGCAAAGAGGTCACTGAGAGAGGCGTTAGAGGCTTTTTTAGAGGAATGTGAAGCAATGGGAACATTAGAAGAAGTTTTAGAGGATGCGGGATTTGTAAAGGAGATAGATAATTGGAGACCCGAAGAACCTGTTGTGGAAGAGAAGATGGCTTTATCCTATTGAGCTGAATGAGCAGAAAAATTACGCCTATCTCTTACACCCTTCTTCTAAAGATTTTTGAGGCAGATGGCTTTTCTATTGTGAGGATAAAAGGCGATCACATAATAATGACAAAACCCGGGGTTAAACGTCCCCTGGTAATTAAAAATAGCCCAAAACGTGTGCCTGTAACACATATCCGCACAAATATGAAAACAGCAGAGATGAGTAGGGAACGTTATTTTCAACTTTTAGAAAAGGTGAAATAAGAGAGTTCAGAAGAAAATAAAACCTTTGATTTTGGTTTATGACTGTATCACAGTTATAACGCTCGTGCTGGGGTGTCTGTTGGTGTTCGAGTTTGGGTTCGATCTACAGAAGAACATTTATATACGGTTAAAGTAAACATACAATTATGTCTACAAAAACTGTATACAGCATAAGGATTCCGGTGGAATTACGCAAGATGATGGAAGAGATGAGAGATATAAACTGGCAGGAGGAGATAAGAAAGGTAGTGGAAGAACTGGTCAAAAATAAACGTAAAGAAAGATTACTTGCCGATGCAAAGAAGATAAGAAAAGATATGAAAGCAGATGTGAGTGCTTCTGAACTGATTAGAGAGGATAGAGATGCCAGATAGAGCAATCCTCGATTCAGGTGTTATTGCAGCGATATTCTTCAAGGAAGAATCTTCTGATAGAGCTGAAAAAGTTGCAGAGAATTACGAATTGATAACAGTTGATCTTGCGATCGCCGAAGTGGCAAACGTTGCCTGGAAGAGGGTGATATTCTTCAATGAATCAAAGGAGGTTGCATTAAAAGCACTGAAAAGTAGTGTAGATTTTATTCTTGGTGTGTGCAAGGTCATAAGTTCACAGGAAGTAATCGAGGATGCTTTTGAAATTGCAATCACAGATAAGATCACGATCTACGATTCCCTCTTCATAGCCGCTTCAGAAAGGGAGAAAGCGCCACTTCTAACTACGGATGCAAAGTTACATGAGAAAGTAAAGTCGAAGAGAAGTTTGAAGCTAATATAATGGATATCGAATGAACACACTCCAGGGATCGCAGTTATAACGCTTATCTTTTTTTTACTTATTGTGGACTCAGATAAAATTGGGACAGTAATAGCCGACAAGAAGCGATGTATAGGTAAGTCCGATACATTCTTGCTGGGCGGAAAAACATGCCCAATTGTAGTAAAATCTTTCCATATCGCTTTTGGCATGCTCCAGACCACGTTCTGCTTCGTGAATCCACTCTTTACTCCTCTCCATCTCAGTACCTCATCTTTTGCATACCGTTCTCAATCCAGAAAGGCATCTTTTCGTCCACACACTTCCCAGCCGATATATTCTCCTCCCAACTCCATATATCAACTCGTGTTGCACCCTGTAATCCAGTACCCCCCTTCTGCATGCTTCGATACAGACCATACAACCGATACATTCCTTCTCATCTATATTAACTTTACTATTAATTAGCGTGATATTTCCTATCGGACAGCTCAGAGCACAGCTCTCACATCCTGTGCAGCGCTCTTCAAACTTCGGATATGGGATCTTCCTGAAGAACTCTTCCATCAGATAAGAGAGCAGATATGATCTGAATGATGGAATTCTTGGCGGCATCTCAAAGCGCCTCTTAGAATACATCCTAAAAGATTCTTTATCCCGAGTGAAACACCGGTCTCACTGTGTGTCTTCATCTTGGCAACGTTTATGATAAGATCACAATCCATAACCGTCTTTGGCAGGTGAAAATGCTTCAGAGCCAGCTTCAATGGTGATTCCACCACTATCCATTCATCCTCTTCAAAGTTTACAACCTTCACACCATCCTGTTCGAGATTATAGACATCCAGTGATTCAAAGACCCTCTGAGTCTTCTCAAAGGATGCTTCCCCCACATATATCTCTTTTATGCCTTTCTCTTTCAATATTTCGATCAAACCCTCAATAATCCTGAGGTCGGTTGTAACGCCTGTTTCGGCAGAAGAACTGTTCAGGAAGTTTGGTTTTATCAGTACTTTTTCAATGCCAGATAAAAACGCTTCTGTAAGAATCTCATCGATCGAGAGCTTTAATGCAGAATATACATCTTCGTTTTGAACCTTGGTGATGTACACAGTGTGTTTCCTTATCGTCATTTAAGCAGAATCTCCTCCGCTTCTTTCAAGATCTCCACAATCCTTAGATTGCTCAGCAATTTTATATTTTTCACTCATACCACATCAGGAGATGGAGTAGGAATCGGTAAAGCCATCAGAAATGGTGAGACAAGAGAATTCGCGAAAAATTGAGGAAATATCTAAAAATGGGCCCGCTGAGATTCGAACTCAGGATCCCCGCCGTGTCAAGGCGATGTCATAACCGACTAGACCACGGGCCCTGTACATGAATCGTGCTCGGTGTATAAATGGTTTTTGCAACGTTCCTACTCTCCCCTCATTCCCACATGGAAAGTATTATATTCATTCCTTGAGAGAGATTACGATGGTGTTTGTGTATGCTCAGCGTGAATGAACATGGGATTGAGGTTTTTGAAGATATGCTCGACTTCGCGGATGAACTCA